>JBILYS010000235.1:0-3847 GCA_044377625.1 Crocinitomicaceae bacterium | reverse complement strand
TTAACGATTAATGCAACGGTTGGGTCTTTTCGCATGTACGCATTGTAAGAAACGTTTGGAACAGTAGTAATTACTGTCATGTTGAATTCTCTTTCCAATCGCTCTTGGATAATTTCCATGTGTAACATCCCTAAGAATCCACATCTAAATCCAAACCCTAAAGCTGCTGAAGATTCAGGTTCAAAAACCAAAGAAGAATCATTTAACTGCAACTTTTCCATTGAGTAACGCAATTCTTCATAATCTTCTGTGTCAACTGGATAAATTCCAGCAAAAACCATTGGTTTCACATTTTCAAACCCCTTAATTGCTGTTTCACACGGATTCGCAAAGGTTGTAATTGTATCACCAACTTTTACTTCATTGGCTTGCTTAATTCCAGAAATTATATATCCTACATCTCCAGCTCTTACTTCATTTTTGGGACTTAAAGTCATTTTAAGAATCCCAATTTCATCCGCATTATAAGAACGACCTGTATTGAAGAATTTTATTTTCTCCCCTTTTTTAATTACACCATTTCTAATTCTGAAATAAGCAATAATTCCTCTAAACGGATTAAAGACAGAATCAAAAATCATCGCTTGTAAAGGCGCGTTTTCATCACCTGTTGGAGCTGGAACACGATTAATAACTGCACTTAAGATTGCATCTACACCAAGTCCAGTTTTCCCTGAAGCCTGAATAATATCTTCTAAATCACAACCAATAAGTTCCATTATTTGATCTGAAACTTCCTCTGGCATAGCTCCTGGAAGATCCATTTTATTCAATATTGGAATGATTTCTAAATTGTGCTCTAATGCTAAATATAAGTTTGAAATTGTTTGAGCTTCGATTCCCTGAGATGCATCTACAATTAATAAAGCACCTTCACACGCCGCAATTGATCGTGAAACTTCGTATGAAAAATCAACGTGTCCAGGAGTGTCAATTAAATTTAAAACATAATCTTGTCCTTCGAATTTATAATTCATCTGGATAGCATGACTTTTAATTGTGATTCCTCTTTCACGCTCCAAATCCATATCATCTAGTGCCTGACTTTGCATATCACGGTCAGAAATAGTTCCAGTTGCCTGTAACAATCTATCAGCTAGGGTGCTTTTTCCATGGTCAATATGAGCGATGATGCAAAAATTGCGAATATTCTTCATAAATGTATTTGACTTTGATATAATCCAATTTTTGGGATTATGGAGAGCAAAAGTACATCAAAAAATCCATAAAACAGTGGAATCTTACTAAGATAATGTGCTAATTGAGATTCGGTTGGGCTATAAAACATGAAAGGAGGAAATTGGCATTTCCCCCTCTCAAAACCTAAACTACTACTACTTATGAAAACTAACTTTTACTTCGATTTAAGCAATTTCAAATTGTGTGCCAACTTTTCGATTTTTAAATCTTAGCAATTGCTATATCTCTTTAACGGTAAACGTTTCTAAAAATTACAGTTTAATTTTATTTTAACGTTTTTTGGTAAAAATTGCCATTCAAAAAGAAAATTAGACTTCTTGTCATTCTTCCTTTTTCAGTTATTAACAATTGGTTTTTTCTAAATTCTACGCTACTCTTTTTCTATCGTAAGAATTATTTTTAACTTCGTAACCGATGAGTTCAAATTCAGATAAATACAGTAAACGTGGCGTTCGTGCTAGTTATGTTTCTACAGTTGTAGGAATTTCCTTGGTTTTGTTTATGATTGGGCTTGTTTTAGGAGGTGTTTTCGGTTTAGACAATGTCCAAAAACAAGCAAAAGAAAGTTTACAAGGTGATTTGTTTTTTAAACCAGAATTAAATGATGCTGACATTAAACAAATTGAACAAGAACTAAAAACATGGAATCAATTCAGTGAAGTTTATTTTGTTTCTCCTGAAAGAGCAATTGAAGAATTTAGCGGGACTGATCAAAATGCAGATCAAATTCTTTCCATTTTTGAAGGAGAAAATCCTTTGCCTTCAACAATTGGATTCAAACCAAAAGCTGAATTTGCAACGAAATCCGGAATGGAAAAAATCAAACAGGATCTTTTAAAAACTTATCCAGATCAAATAGATGAGGTAAATTACGATAAAGCAAGTGTGGAGTCCGTAAATTTAGGGTTCAAACAATTTGTTTTTCTGTTTTTATCTGTTGCTTTATTATTAATCGTGATTGCTGTGGCAATGATCAATAACACGATTAGAATGGCATTATATTCCAAGCGCTTTACCATTAAAACAATGCAACTTGTTGGAGCGACATCCTCTCATATTCGTAAACCATTTTTAGTTCAATCGATTTTTCAAGGAACAGTTTCGGCTATTATTGGTCTTGCATTATTAATGACATTATTTTACGCAATGAATAATATTTTAGATTCTATCGAAATAAGTTATTCATTAATCACCTTTAGTTTATTGGCAGGTTCACTAATACTTATTGGAATTGTTATCACATTTGTTTCAACTTGGTTTGCTCTTAACAAATATTTGCGCACCAAATTGGATGATTTATATTAAATTTGGCTCATGGAGGACAAAAAGTCACAATTCGGTTTTCAACCGGAAAATTATAAGTTATTATTAATTGGTTTAGCAATTAATATTTTAGGTTTTTTATTAATGATTGGTGGAGCAGCTACTGAAGCTAATGAGTTCAATGAATCTGAATTGTTTAGCATGCGACGAATTACAATCGCACCAATGTTAATTGTTGCAGGATACATCGTTATCCTTTATGCAATCATGAAAAAAAACAAGGTCAAAAAAGACTAATCACAATTTCTTATGGATTTAATTCAAGCCCTCATTCTTTCTTTTATTGAAGGCCTTACAGAGTTTTTGCCAATTTCGTCAACGGCTCACATGATTTTCGCAAGTTCAATTTTTGGGACCCAAGATGATGAATTTGTTAAAATGTTTCAAGTATCCATTCAGTTTGGAGCAATATTATCTGTCGTTGCATTATATTGGAGAAAGTTTTTCAATTTTAAATCGTTCAATTTTTACATCAAATTAGCGCTAGCTGTTATTCCAGCATTGATTCTAGGGAAATTATTTGATGATAAGATTGAAGCCGTTTTAGAAAGTCCAATTCCAATTGCAATAGTTTTAATCGTAGGTGGTGTTATTTTATTATTTGTTGACAGACTTTTCAAAAATCCTACAATTAAAAAAGAAGAGAATATCAGTATTGGGAAAGCAATAACCATTGGTTTTTGGCAATGTTTGGCAATGATGCCGGGAACAAGTAGATCGGCTGCATCAATCATTGGTGGAATGCAACAAGGATTAAGTCGCAAATTGGCAGCGGAATTTAGTTTTTTCTTAGCCGTTCCAACTATGTTGGCCGTTACAATGTATTCCGTTTTTCTGAAGGATTGGAAATATAAGGGAATCGAACAAAAAGGATACGAAATGATTCTTTCTTCAAGTCAAAACATAAGTAATTTCATTATTGGGAATGTCATTGCTTTTATTGTTGCTGCATTAGCCATTAAACTCTTTATAGGAATTCTTGAAAAATACGGCTTCAAAATTTGGGGTTGGTACAGAATTGTGGTCGGAATTATTTTAATCACTTATTTTTCTTTTCAGTAAATGAATTTTATTGAAGGAGAAACAATTTTGGTTGACAAACCACTTGGTTGGACATCTTTTGATGTAGTCAATAAAATCCGCTGGAATCTGAAACAAGCTTTGAATGTAAAGAACATTAAAGTTGGTCATGCTGGAACATTAGATCCATTGGCGACAGGTTTATTGATTCTATGTACAGGAAAACACACGAAGAAGATAGACCAAATAATGGGAGGAATGAAAACCTATACAGGCACTATTCTTCTTGGAAAAACAACCGTTT
>JBILYS010000402.1:0-10864 GCA_044377625.1 Crocinitomicaceae bacterium | reverse complement strand
GAAAGGGGAATAGTCAGAAATGTTTCTTATACTGACACGATATAACATTGCTTTAGTGTTCATTATTTAAATTCAATGATTTAACAAACCTTATATGATTTTACTATAAGTCTCGTGCACACAATCTAGTACATTAAATGTGACTGTAGGCATGAGTGATCTATAAAGAATAATTTGTTAAGTCTTCATCATGAAATATACATGTCAATTTACCTGAAAGATCAATCTGCAGAGTTAAGATAGTTACATCATTACAGAATTCTCCTAGACAATTATTCTCGACAATTATTAAATCTATTGAAATATAGTCTTTAAAATGTTTGGCTGTTACTAAATTCCCCATAAAATAAAATTGATTATTGAATCTAGTATTATATTTTCTTTTATAAATTGAGCGTATATTATAATCCTTTCCATTAAAAATTAATGTATGAGAATAATATTTATTTTTCTTTTCACAAAAAGATTGTTCTAAATCAATAGTATCTGATTTGTACAAAATTCTCTTTTTTTCAACAAAACCTTTTTTGTTACTAATTTTTAAATAATTCATTTTTTTCCAGTCATTAGCATAAACTAAGGTGTCTATGTTACGAATACTGTCTTTTGAAAAATTGTTTATTTTAGGGGCAATAAATGAGACATTCCCATAACAATTACAAAGTGAAATTTTGATTAATACAACAACTATTAAATATGTTTTCATAAATTAACTATTTATTTTCTTTCCAAAATATTGTTTTTCCGTATGATGCTGTAATAAGATAAGCTGGTTTTTTACCATCAATAGTAACGCTAGGCATAGATTCAGGAGTCATTGTCGCACCTTCTCCAATAATTGCATTTTCGGACCAAACAAATCCTTTCTCTGTTTGCCATTCTTTATATGCCGGCCACATTGTTTTACCGTCATTCTTGAATTTTTGCATAACATCAATTCCTTGCCATCCAATACCACCATTCACTAAATCTGTCCCAGTCGAGGACCAACCATTAATAACTGCAGCTTGGCCATTAACCATTCTTGTAAAACCATTTCTTTTTGTTGGTGATAAATCCCAATATTCTTTATATGCAATTTTGTTTTTGAGCATATATCCATGTAATCCATCGACATCCTTTTTTGCATTACCTCTATTGAAAGAATCGAAAGATGATTTAAATGAGTTTCCTTTCGCCATATTTCCTTTCATACGATTGGCTTGAGCACTACCAATTGCCATGGTAGCTTCCTTTTTTGAAAAATCCTCTTTTGCAGCTAGTCCAGCTAATTTTTGGAATTGATCATGGTTGATCGTAAGGGCAATTGATTTGTCAACTGCAATATTTGTATTATTCTCAGCATATTGTTTTCCATGATCACTGGGGTCATTTGCCCAATTTATTTTTTCTGTGACATCAACGACGTCATCAGCTTGAACAATTCTGACCTCAGTACTTTTTCCTATTGTACCAATAAATTCACCACTGGCTGCATAAAAAGATTCTAAACCTTCTAATTCAATATAAGAAATAACTTTGTTTTCACTATAAGCATAGCAGCTATTCCAAGGAAATGAACTTGATAATGGATCCACAGCAAAGAACCTACCAATGCGTGGATCATGCATTCTAAATTTATAATTTACGGAATTCCCATCACCTTTCACCTCATCATCCATCTCTTGTCCTTGAAACCCAAATCGATACTCTTCAGACTCAACAGTTCGTCCGTCAAGCTGCACTCCGAAAGGGGAATAGTCGGAAATGTTTCTTATACTGACACGATTTGAATAATTGCTCACTTTTGCGGAGGTATTTCTTAGTTAATTGAAATGGATAAATCTATTAAAAATTAAGGTTGACCTTTTAGCTTTCCTTTCAGAAAATGATAGCTGAATTCTAGTTACAAATGCAACTTCTGGGTTGAATAACAATTTTTCCATAACAAATATAGGATTTTCATATTCAAACAGTCTATACTTAATTTCTAATATTCAAGGTTGTTGTTTCATCCTTTTTAGTGCATATCAAATCGATTATATTCGTTTTGTTTTCTGAAATATCAAAGTATTGATCTGAGAACCAGCGATATTCTTTTTTGGTGTTTTTATCAAACGCACAAATTAAAACTAAATATCCAAAATCCAAACCTTCATTAATCATTGGGGGCAATGAAATTAATGAATCATTAAACCTATCAATACTACCTAAGAAAACAACCTCATTATTTATTACTATTTTCAATGTGATAGTATTTGATATTACGCCGTTATTTTCAATAAAAAATTTAACTTGCTTTTCGGATTTGTAGATTCCCTTATTAATCTTTGAAAATTCAATCCAATTTGAATTTCTAATATTATTAGAACATTCATTGTTACATGAAAAAATTAAGATTAATAAGCAAATAGTAAATTGAAATTTCATATTAATTATAAATTAATTACCAAGCGGTTTTGCCTTTTGCTTTTTCTCAAATTTCCAAAATCTACTATGAACATTTGGCATGGTCCCCTTTACTTGAATTCAGCATCCATAAGTTTTACCCAATAATGAAAACTATCTAAATCAAATAAAATATCTCCTGTTTCAAATTCTGAAGAATCAACAAAAAAATTCAAATGTTCAGGATATTTTGTCCATTCTTTGCAAATTATTGAAAACTGATTTTTATAAATAAATGGAACCCATGAACTATAAAAAGATGTTTCAACTATTTCAAAGCATTTCATTGGTATTAAAACTGGAGTATATCCGTATTCTTCAAATTTCATTAAAAATTCAATTTCTCCATTATTAAAGTATATACCATAAACGTTAAATATTTGCTTATTGTCCTCTTCTGTCCAAAATTCACAATCGCAATTTTTATTTATTAATTTTACTTTCATAATTTGGCCTTTTTTCCTTTTTGATTGAATTTCTCAATAGTTGATCGCGAAGTTTTTACGGCTTTATTCCTAAGCAAATCCCTTTGACTTGTATTTCTACTTTGAGCTTTTAAATCTTTGAATTTTAAACCGTCTATATTTCCATTTTTATCAATCTCTCCGTGAATTTCAATTTTATCACCATTGGCATCCTTAGTATGACATGCATATTTCATTACTTCCTTCCCTGTAATTTTACTTATATAACTTTTTCCAACTTTTTTTCCAATTATTTTCTTGCTTTTCACATCTTCCATTGCCTTTTTTTCAGCTTCAGTTTTTGGTTTATAATAATCTTCTGTCTCTTTTTTGTATTCAGTCTTTAGCAATCTTTTGTATTCAGCATTTTCAATTTTCCCCCGCTCAATTTCCTTTTGATCAGAATTAAGTTGTGTCCAACCTTCGTAAAACTCAACAGTTAACTCTTCAATAACTACCTCAATTCCAACAGCTTCAATTAATACTCCAGCCGCAGCTAAAACTCCTGAAACTTTCGCATATCCATATAGCGCTTTCTCAAAAGTTTCCGTATTAAAATTCCCTCTACAAACCTCTTCTAAATAAGAAAAGGGGTTCATTGCATTACATTCATATTCTAATCCTTCTAACTCTATTCCATCTATAACTCTATTCTCACTAAAAGCATACACCGAGTTGTATGGGTACTTACCCGCCAACGGATCTATCGCGAAGAACCTTCCAACCCTTGGATCGTGCATGCGGTATTCAAAGTTGATCGAGTTTCCTTCCCCCTTCACCTCATCATCCATCTCTTGTCCCTGGAAGCCGTAACGATACTCCTCAGAGCTCACCGTTCGTCCGTCAAGCTGCACTCCGAAAGGGGAATAGTCGGAAATGTTTCTTATACTGACACGATATGAAATAGGACTGGTGTTCAAATTGTTACAGGTGTTTCAGATGAAAAAGCATTGAAATTGCATGTAATATAAGCATAATTTATTTTCAATAATAATGGACTTATATCTATAACAATATTTTATCCAAATTATTTGGTTCAACATTTTTAAATGTTCGAATTTGTTCGAATATTTTATCCGATTCCTGATCAATGATATTTTGAGACATTCTGACGTATCGAAAAAATTCTTTGCTGTTTGCAGCATGACCAGAAATCTTACGAACGATATGCTCAGCCATTCCCAGATTCAACATAGTTGTAATGGCAGTTCTTCGCATGGTATGTGTTGTAATATGATCTGAAAGCTTAAAATGAATCTTTTTCGCCTGATTCTTATAAACGACCACTTGTTTTCCTTTTCGCTCACGAATTTTTACCATTTCAAAATCATCTGGAATCAGTTTAGCTAATAATTTTAGTCGTTGATTAAACCACTGTGCTGTCATTTCAGGAAGTAACTTAACTCTATTTTTTGAATACTTCATGATTATTTCTACTGCATATTCTGGCAATTTTATTGAGGTATAGGTTCCTGTCTTTTGCGATTTGACTTTCAGGTAGTATGAATTATTCGTAATCACCAAGTTCTTTTTTGTCAATTGCAAAAGATCTGATACTCTAAGTGCGACTGTGCAGCCAAAGACAAAAGTGTCTCGTACTTTTTTTAGTCCCGATTTTTCAACTTGCTTGTTAAATTCTGAATTATAAATTATAAAATTCAATTGCTCATGGGACAGCGCAATTATTGGTATTTCTTCTCTTGGTACAAAAAAAGACTGATGGTATTTTCCAACCGTTATCATTTTTTCATTTTCTAAATAATTAAAAAAACTGCGCAACCCTTTTATAACTAAACCAACATAATTATCAAAAAAGCCTTTTTTGGTATATAGAAAACCACTGAAGTCATTATAGATTTTTTTGTAATATCTACTTGCGGCTAATTTTTCATTATAGGTAAGATTGCTTTCTACGTAAATTTTCAAGTCGTAAGAAATCGATTGTTCAAATTCCTGCAGATACTTTTGAAGATAAACGTAATTAATAATTGTTCCGGAACTAATCCTTCCCCCATCTTTTTTTGTTCTTCGACCTGCAGTTGAATCGTTGATGAATTCTTCTAATAATTTAAAGATTTGCTCGGCAATAAGAAACTTGTCCTTTCGAGTTATTTTGATTCTTGACATCCCAATTGTATTCCAAATGAAATAAACATACATTTAGTTCATTTTGATTAGGATAAAAATAGTTTTTTTTACTTAGCCTATATCAATTGTGGAGTTTTGATTGAATTGATTTTATTTGTAGAATTCGAGCGAAAGCCAAAAATTGATGAATATATTCGTTTTACAACTTAAACTCTGCCCATAAAGGGTAATGATCTGAAAGCATCCATGATAAATTTAACTTTGTCAGGTTTCTATTAGCAAGTGCTTTTCCAACAAAATTGTATGAGCCACCTGAAACAAGTTGCATTGATAATTGTGGTGTGTTGTTAACCCCATTGAACCATGCAATTTGATCATAAAATTTTGTCTCATCAAAAATAGAACGTGTGACAGTTACATCTGCTAATTGCGGTGCAATAGTTAATCCTTCTGAAATGAATGTTTGGTTTAAAAGATCTCCTCGTTCATCGATATTGAAATCACCTAAAATGATGAGGTTTTGATGGTAGGAATAGGTATCTTTTGACCATGATGCCATCCATTTTGCAATTCCTTTAAGCTCATTGACCCGATCTGTCGATTTATTACCATAAAGAATGTGTAACGTTGCCAAAATAAAAGTTTGGTCTTTTGATCTGAAACTTACGGCATACGGTGAACGCACAAATTGTTCTGAAATAAAGCCATTAGGAGAAGTTCTCCATTCATCTGGAACGACTAATTCACATGCTAAACCCGATAATTGAACACGACGTGTATCGAAAATATAAGCCATTCGTTCGCCGTTTCCAACATTACCTTGATTGACATCTGTTAGAATAAAGGAATAGTTATCACCCATTAATTTCATAGTGTGGCGTAAAGCTTTCAAATTTGCTTTTACTTCTTGAACTGCAATTACATCAAAACGTTTTAAAATTTCCGCAATTGCGGAAATAGCATGTAAATCTCTTTTTGGTGAATCTTTTGTTTCTGATTTCCACTTTTCTGTTAGATCACCGAATGCACGAATGTTCCAAGTTGCAATGAGAAGGTTTTGTTCCAGTTTTTTTGGTGGAATTTTAGAATCAAGATCGGCTTTGAGGATGTTTAAGTCGTTTTGAATTTCAATTGGTGGAGTGTCGGTTATTTGGGGCATGAGTGATTTTTTTTAGTGATTGAGTAAATATACTTGAATATTATTATTCTCCCGCAGATTCCGCAGACAAAACGCAGAAAGAAAAACATGCATTATTTTCGTTTGTCTTGGGTTGTTTGAGGAAAATCAATCAAATTGAACATTGACCGCAATCTAGAACGAACTCTATTCCCATAGATTTTTTCCAATTCATTTGCATTCAAATTTGTTGTTGCATGTGTAACAATATTTTGAGATTGCAGCAATTCATAACGATGCAACAAAATCTCACCAATCGTATTGCATTCATTTCCGAAGTGTTTTACGTTTTGTTCCACTCCGAGATCATCGAAACAATATATTTTGGTTGATTTACCATATTTGAGAATGGTTGAATACCCATCGATGTTGTATTCTGCAGAAATATCCCTAGTTGATTTGATGAGGTAATTCATCTCTAAATACATGAATTGCTTGAGCAAAGTCATGAGAGTTGTTTTACCACAACCCACAGGACCATTGAGAAGAATTCCTTTGTTGAGGTCAATTCCAAGTTTGTCGCAGTTTTCTTGGTCACGAATTGCATAGATGACGAGTTTGTAAATGATGAAGGCATCTTCATTTTTCAAATTGAAGGATTCACCCAGTTTGTACTTTCCGTATGCATTGAGATAAATGAAGGTTTTTCGGAAATCATAGATCCGTGCACCATTCTCAACAGTATAATGTTTTTCCATGTGGATTGAGTTAAAGTGGGATTGAATAATCCTTGTCTTGGGTAGCGTGAAGGTGATTATTCACCAGTGGTTTTATTCCTGGATTAAACTTTCCTGAATTGAGGATCCAATTTCGAGCAGCAGCTTCCCAATTTTTCATTTTAGTTTTTCCGCCAACAAGCCAACCATTGGATTCAAAATGGTTGAAGAATTTTTCGGCTTCAAGAAATGTTGATTCTTTTTCAAGAAAATACTTTTTCACCTCATCCAAAGATTTAGGGATGGAGGATTTGAGATTTGCCTTTTCAGGCAAATTGGCGATTAGCAAATCGCCTTTACTCAAACCGTCACTAACAACGTTTGATAAAGTTTCTTTTGTTTTATTTTGTTTAATCCTGTTTATAGAAGGCTCGTTTACTTGTTCAACAACTTGTTCTTGAAGTTGGCTAGGAACCAGTTCAAGGTTAGTTTGTAATTTGGTTCGCTTGCGAACTGATTTTTGAACTTGTTCATGGGTAAGTTCTAAATTGTGAAGCGTGATTAAACTTCCGCGAAAAGGATTATAAGATGGGTCATAATCTAGGTAATGATAATTATCCAAGTCTTTCATGCACTTGTGGTATGTTGCTTTGGAAGCAATTTTGCTCAACCGCATCACCTCTTCCCTACTGATACTGATAGGATTTTTAAATCGTTGAAGATTCCAGAATTGGAAAAGTGCCAAATATAAACTGATGTGCGTTGGATTTATTTGATCGTCCTGAACCAACTTATCGAAGAATCCAGTAAGGTGTTTTATGTAATTCATTTTTGTTTGGATTTAGGTGAATTGATCATGTTTCCTTGCATCAAGGAGTCTATTCCCTGTGAACTGTAAAATAGAATTCCACCAATCTTTGTATAAGGCAACGTTCCATTGACACGAAGGTTTTGCAAAGTACCTGGTGAAATTTTTAAGAGCTGTCGAACTTCTGTTCCTTTGAGCCATAGCTTTTGAACAGATTTTTGAGGTTGAAGAAGATGTTTGAAATCTTCCAATAATTGTAAGCGAAAATCTTGTAAATCTTCTCTTGTGATTACTTCTAATGCCATATCTTTTTTATTAATTGATTATGACACAAAATTGAATCGTTTGAAATTATTTAATACCCCATATTACTCCGTATGGGGTGAAATAATTTTTGTTTTGATTAGAAACTATCGATTTTACAAGCGTTTAGTTTGTATTGGAAATCTTCCTGAAAATGAATGTTGAAAAACAAGGAATTGAATTGAAATAAATTGTAGAATTTCCAAAATAAAATCTTACTTATAAAATAATTAGTTATTGATTATCAATATTTTAACCAATACACAACACCCCATATTACCCCCATATAGAATTGGCTTTTTATAACCTCAATTCAAAGAGAATCTTCCTGATCCAACTTTCTTTTAAAGTTTTCAATTACTTGATCCAAAAACTTTGTCTTAGAAATTTTCCTTCCCTTTATTTCATTTACACATTTGTAAGGATCACCAAGATCAATTTTAAAGAAATATTCAAAATGTGCAACCAGTGTTTTCATATCAATTTTCCCATTGCTGAACACCCCTGCTTCTTTGAATACATAAATCACTTCAATTAATGCTATTTTAGTATTCGTCCATTCAATTTCAGAAATAAAAGTTTGTATAGAATAATCATTTATTCCTGGTGCAAAATTTAGCTGATCAATAGAATCTATATTCAACATTTGGATTCGGACATATTGTTCCAATTTTTCCAGTGCAATAAAATTGGCAATAATCAGATCATATCCAGTACATTGTTTATAATCAACTTCAGTGATTTCAGCTTCCAAACCTTTATGAAGAATAGCATTTTTACGAACAAAGAAGTTTTCGTCGAGATTGGTTTTTTCGGAACGGTAATAATTTATCACCACCTTATTGTCTTCAAAATAGGCTGTCATTTTTAGCAATTGCGCTTTGTAATATTCCTTTTTTATTTCAGCACTTCCAATGGGGAAATTGGTTTGAATTTGAATGATCTTTTTGAACAATACTATTTGACTAAGCAGTTTTGGTTTGACGAATTTGAAGTAGTAGATTTCTTCTGAATCATTTCCAAATGGATTCTTACTGACGAATTCCTTGAGCTTTTCATAATAAATCTGGCTGAGTTCCAATGCCCTTAGATTATTAGAATTCGTTAGCGTTTTAATTATTTCCTTTAGTTCGTTTTGATAATTAAAATCAAGCTTTTGAAAATATTCCCTCATTCAGTAATAGTAATAGCAGATTCGAAATAACACAATTGACACGTTAATAACGTGTAAACATTCAAAACCGTTTATTATTACTTCGTTTATATTTTGTTAACAATTCGAATAAAATAAAAAGTCCCTTTTCACGAATGCAAATAGGGACTTTTAACGAATTCAGAAATTAACCTGCTTCTGATTCCGAATCAGTTTTCTTAGGTTTATCAGTATACTTCTCTTTTAAAAAACGCATATCATCCCCTACTTTTCGGTCAATGATTTTGGCATAATGCTGAGTAGTCTTGATGCTTTTATGTCCCAACATTTTACTTACACTTTCGATGGAAACGCCATTGGTTAATGTCACAGTTGTAGCAAATGTGTGCCGGGCAATGTGGAAAGTCAAGACTTTGTTTATACCACAAAGTGTTGCAATGTCCTTCAAATATTCATTCGTTTTTTGATTGCTCGAAACGGGTAATAATTTATCACTATTCAAACATTGTGGGTGAAATGCATATTTTTGAATTATTTTCTCAGCTGGAGGCAATAATGGAACATTACAAATGGTGTCCGTTTTTTGTCTTTTGGTGAAAATCCATTTTTCGCCATTCATCACCAGGTTAATATCGGACCTCTTCAAGTTAGCAACATCCACATAAGCCAATCCAGTGAAACAACTGAAAATAAACACATCCCTAATCTGTGATAAACGATCCGTTGCAAATTTCTTTTTCATGATTGTTTCTATCTCCGCTTCCGTTAAATATACACGATTGACCTCTTTCAACTTTGTCGAATAATTAATGAATGGACTTCTCAATAACCAACCATTCTTCAAACAGATGTTAATGATCTTGCTGAAGTTCTTAATGTACTTGACGGATGTATTGTTGTTGCATTTGCGAACCGTTCGCAAGTAAAATTCGTAATCTGTGAGAAATGCATGATCGATCTTCTTGATATCGATGTCGGAAATGTTGTACTTCCACTCCATGAATTCAATAGTGTGCTTCATGGTTGTCTTGTATCGCTCCAATGTTCCGGCAGCATATTCATCACCAAGCAATGCTTCCATTCGATCATTGTGGTCTTGGAATATTTCCATTACCATTCTTGGCCGGTCTGTTTTTCCCTTGTACTTGTTCTTCAAACTTTCGGCTGTGATTGTTTCACCGGCTTGCATGAGTTGCCGATGTGCTTCATAGATTTTTGATTGGAGCGTGTCCAAATACATGTTGAATGCCCGAACTTCATTCGTGGTCCCAATGAGTTTTGAAGCTGTTGCATTCCATTGGGAAGGCAAACACCTTCTTCCAGTTGAGAATTCAGCTCTTTGGCCATTCAAGGTAATTCTTAAAAAGATGAGCGCATCATCTGATTTTGAGTCTTTTTTCTTTTTCAGAAAAAAGAGTAAATTGAAATTTGTTTGCATAATGAAACAATTTAAGTGAGTAAAATTAGAGTTACCACACTTAGCAAACAAGATGTTCATTTTCTGAACTGCTTGTTAGAAGGGCATTTCAGCGTTTTCTGGTGCGCTCGTTTTCATTTTTCATGAGCGCACCTAATAGCGCACCTGCAATACGGTATTTTTTGCTTTCTTTTGAAAATCCCAAAAACAAAAAACCCCGTAAAACAAGCGTTTTACGGGGTTTTGGTTTTGTTTGAAAACCTTTCAGCGGAGAATGTAGGATTCGAACCTACGGTACCTCGCGGTACAACAGTTTTCAAGACTGCCGCAATCGACCACTCTGCCAATTCTCCGCGACAAAAGTAGTAATA
>JBILYS010000233.1:0-3864 GCA_044377625.1 Crocinitomicaceae bacterium | reverse complement strand
AAATTCTTCGGGTAATTCTTGCTCGAAAAAGGATTCAAAACTTGTTCTTTCATATTCTAAAACATCTAATCCTGCTCCAATCACTTTCCCAGCTTTTAACGCTTTCACTAAGGCGGCTGTTTCAACTATTTTTCCGCGTGAAAGGTTCAATAAAAAGATGGATTTTTCAATTTTATTAAAAAACTGATCGTTTGCCATATAAATCGTTTCTTGATTTTGGGGGATATGCAAACTGATTACATCTGCATTTTTCAAAAGCGCATTTAAGGTACATTCCATGACAAAGTGATCTCCAAAATTCTTTTTGTATTTGTCGTAAGCCATTAATTTAACATCAAAACCTTGAAGTTTTTTCGCAAATGCCTTTCCATTATTTCCAAAACCAATGATTCCAACTGTTTTACCATCCAATTCCACTCCTCTATTTCCTTCACGCTCCCATTTTCCTGCTCGTACTTCTCGATCTGCAGTGTGCATTTTTCGCATCAAGTTCAATAACATTCCCAATGCATGTTCACCCACAGCATTTCTGTTACCTTCAGGTGCATTGAACAAATCAATTCCCCGTTTTTTGCAATAATACTCATCAATATTTTCCATTCCAGCACCAGAACGCGCAATGAATTTTAGCTTCGGTGCAAATTGCAGAAACTCTTCATTCATTGTAAACCGAGAACGAATGACAATGCCAACAGCATCCTGGATTTCTCCTAAACACTTTTCTTTTGATATTTCAGAAGCGTCAACGCACGAATATCCTTCAGAAGTTAATCTTGTTGCTAAAATTTCGTGGACGGTATCTAAAAAAACTACTTTCATGGTTCTTGGATTTAACTCCAGCTTGTGCCTTCTTTTGAGTCTTTAATCACGATTCCAGCAGTTGCTAAACCATCTCGGATTTTATCAGAGGTTGTCCAATCTTTATTATCGCGTGCTTGTTGACGCAAATCAATTACTAAATCCATCACTGGAGCTAGCTTGGAATCGCTGTTAGTGACACCTATCTCAATTCCCAAAACGTCTTGGAGGAAACGCTTCATTTCAGTAGAAAGTAATGAAAGGTCTTCTTTTGTGATGGTGTCTTTTCCATCGTTGATCAAATTAATACGCTTTGCAGCTTCAAATAAATTTGCTATCAATATTGGCGCATTAAAATCATCGTCCATGGCAGCATAAAAACTTATAATTAAGTCTTTTACGTCAAAGGAAGAAGTTGGAGAAACGGTTAATTTATCAATTAATTGAAGTGCATCTGATAAGCGAGAAAACCCTTTTTCTGCAGCATTCAACGCATCTTGTGTGAAATCTAAATTACTGCGGTAATGCGCTTGCATCATGAAAAAACGAATCACATTTGGGCTATACGGTTTATCAAATAAAGCTGTCGATCCTTCAACAATTTCTTTTGGAAGGAAAAAATTCCCTAGCGACTTACTCATTTTTTGACCGTTCACATTGAGCATGTTGGCGTGCATCCAGTATTTTGCTGGAGTACAACCAAGTGAACCACAATTTTGTGCTATTTCATCTTCGTGGTGTGGAAATTTCAAATCCATCCCACCACCGTGAATATCAAAATGATTGCCTAAATATTTAGTACTCATCGCAGTGCATTCAATATGCCACCCTGGATTTCCATTTCCCCATGGAGAACGCCAGATTTGCATATCATCAGGATTCGCTTTTTTCCAAAGTGCAAAATCAGCAAAAAACCGTTTTTCACCTTGTGCATTCAAGGTTCTCGTTTCTTCGGCCAATTCATCAACTTTACGTCCGCTCAAAATCCCGTATTCGAATTTTTCACTGTATTTTTTTACATCAAAATAGACAGAACCATTTACCACATAAGCAAAACCATTTTCAATAATTTTCTCAATGTGCTCAATTTGTTCTTGAATATGTCCGGTTGCAGTAGGTTCTATACTTGGAGGCAATAGGTTGTAAATGCGCTGCAATTCTTGAAATTTCACATTGTATTTATACACAATTTCCAAGGATTGCATTTTTTCTGATTTTGCAGCTTTACCAATGCTGTCAACCTCATCACCAGCACTATTTGTGATATGTCCTGCATCCGTAATATTCCGAACATACTTCACGTTGTAATCTAATTGAAGTAAGTAACGAAAGATCATGTCAAAATTGATGAACGTTCGCATATTCCCCATGTGAGGCTCACTGTACAAAGTCGGCCCACAGACATACATCCCAACAAAATTTGAATGTATTGGCTCAAACTTTTCTTTTTGACCTGATAAGCTATTGTAAATTTTTAAATTTCCTTGATGCGAACTCATTTTAAAATCAATTTTGATAAACAAATGTAATTGAAATCAATTAAGTTGACGATTCAATACATTATAAAAAATAAAATTTCGCTTTGTTTATTCGTATTTTTCAGACCAATAGCATAATTTTTTTTTCATTATTGAATCAAATAGTCTAAATTTGCGCTTTCGAACTTATGTTTTTAGATTAATTAACCACCTAAACAGCACTATACAATGAAAATTCTTAGGAATATTTTCATCATTCTATTCACTTCATCCTTGTCTTTTTCAGCTATTTCTCAAATAGATACGCTATTTTGGTTTGCTGCGCCTGCAATTTCATCTGGAAGTGGTGATAACCCAGTTTTCTTGCGTTTTTTATCGTATGACCAAGCCGCAACGGTTACTGTTAGCCAACCTGCAAACGGAGCATTTATTCCAATTTCACTTACGCTTCCAGCAAACTCTGTTGATAGTATCAATTTAACTGCTTTTTTAGCACAAATAGAAAGTCCAGCGGCAAATGTTATTTCAAATAACGGATTGAAAATTAGTTCAACATCTAAAATTTCTGCGTATTATGAACTTCGCGCAACAAGTAATAAGGAAATGTTTTCATTGAAAGGAGCTAAAGCTCTAGGAACAAATTTTTATACTCCATTTCAAAAAGCCTTAAATACGGCTGTAACAGCGCCTGTTTCATTTTCATCTATAGAAATAGTTGCAACAATAGATAATACGACAGTGTTGATCACTCCTAGAACAGCTATTACGGGTCATGTAATAAATACTACTTTTTCAATTACCTTAAACAAAGGTCAGACTTACAGTGCAAGAGACATGAATTCAACTGGTGCTTCATCTCTTGCTGGTTCTATTATTTCCTCTAATAAGGATGTTGCGGTGACAATTTTCGATGGGGCTTTGAGTAATGGATTATGCAACAATGCTGCTGGAGACCAAATAACCAATGCTAATGTTATTGGTACAGATTACATTATTCATAAAGGAACTTCTGCCAACGATAAAGTATATATACTTGCGACTCAAAACGCAACAACTATTTCCATATACAATTCAGGTACTACTTCAACATTAATCAATTGGAGTGAGAGTTATGAATACACATTAACGGAAGATATTAATTACATTAAAACTACCAAACCTGTTTATGTCCTTCACATGTCAGGATATGGTTGTGAATCAAGTTTAGCACAAGTTCCAAATTTATTTTGTGCTGGAACCTATACAACAGCTTTTACAAGAAGCTCATCTGATTCTTTAGGTTTAATTCTTTACACTCGAACAGGATTTGAAAATCAATTCACATTAAATGGAAATCCTGGATTAATAACCGCTGGTCAGTTTTCAGCAGTACCTGGTACTTCTGGGAATTTTAAAGTAGCGAAAATTCATTTCTCAACGATTGATGTTCCCTTAAACAGTTACAACATTGTTGAAAATACGGGAGATGTATTTGGGATGGGAATCACGGCAGGTAACGCTGGAAATGGTTCTGAATATGCGTATTTGTCCGAATTTAATTCATACCCATTCGTTGATGCTGGTGTTGATGATACTATATGTGCAAACG
>JBILYS010000234.1:0-3864 GCA_044377625.1 Crocinitomicaceae bacterium | reverse complement strand
TAAAAAAGTGACAACAATTCCATTTATTAAAGAATAGAGAAAAGAGTTTCAAAAAAAAATCCCGATTGGTTATCAATCGGGATTTTTTTTTAGAATTTATTTTGTATTACTTTTTGACAATTTTAAAGGTATTTTCAAACTTATCGGTTGAGATATCAATGAAGTAAATGCCACTTTCGTATGATTTAATCGATAAATCAACTAATTCATTTGCTTCTCCATTTGCAATTAATCTGCCTCTTGCATCATAAAGTTTATAGTTGAAATCACCTGGAACTTCAATTGTGAAGAGACCATTAGTTGGATTAGGGTAAATATTAACCTGGGAGGATAATTCATCTATTCCACCACAAACATCAACTGTAACATACGTATAAACTGTTGCTTGACAAGTTCCATCTGTTACAACACAGCTATATTGACTTGTTGCTGTTGGAGTAACGGTAATTGATGCTGTAGTGCCAATATTTGTTGCCCCATCATACCAGGTATAACCTGTTCCTCCACTTGCAGTTAAGGTTGGTGAATCACCTGGACAAATAGTAACACTTGGGCTAATTGTCGCTACCAATTCTGTAGAAGCGGTTATAACCTTTGTATATGTTTTTATACAATTATCGCCTGGAGTAAGAATGTAAACAGTGTAAGTTCCAGGCGCTAAACTTGTAAATGAACCGGAAACTTGATAGTTTATTCCATCAATACTGTAGGTGTA
This sequence comes from Crocinitomicaceae bacterium, assembly GCA_044377625.1. GTDB lineage: Bacteria > Bacteroidota > Bacteroidia > Flavobacteriales_D > Crocinitomicaceae > M0103. The sequence continues at coordinate 3,149 of JBILYS010000234.1, read as the reverse complement.
ATTTGGTGTATCTCCACCCAAAGGATTCGATATTGTTATAGAACCGTTATTGACACCACATGTTGTATTTGTGCTTACAACAGTTGCAGTTGGAACAGCATTAACAACAACAGGTAGATATAATCCGTCTGTCATACATGAACCGTCCGCAAATAAATAGATTCTTCTGTTTGCCGCAGTCGGAAAAGTAAAATTATTTCCTGCTGTACTACTTTGTGATATGATAGTCGTAAAAGGCTCGTCAGTTACATACCAATAATAATTAGTTGTATTTGTGGAAGAAGAACCATTTACAGTAATTTGACCACCTGCACAAACTTGACTTTCTGAGAAGGTGAAATCTGCCACCGGTGCTGGACCATTTGAAGTTAAAACGTCCAACCAAAGACTTGATTTGCAAATTGGGTTTATATCTGTTGGGACATGCCATATACCAGTAGTACTAGTAGCTCCACCATAATAACATTTCATTGTATTTAAACCTGTAGCAATTGTGCCATTTCTATAATTAAAATCTACACAATATAAAGAAATAGAATCTTGGGGTGAGCCATAGAACATTTCGAAGGTAACCCAGAAATTTCCAGTTACAGAAACTGGTGTTGTAAAGTCAAATTCATTATAGAATCCAGCATTCATATCGGAAATTAATAATGTATCAACACCTGATATGGCGCCTGGACTGCCTGCAACATCAGTTTGTATTCTGATTTTCATGAAACCAGTTCCACTTTGATTTACTGCTTTAGCGATAGGAAAACGTAATCTTCTAACAAAGGTAGTTGCAGGAGCTGTGTATCTATCAGCATATTGGTAGATTTGAGACTGAGCTGTTGTTGTATATCTACCATGACCTGGAAAGAATCCCCATCCACTTGACCAATTGTAGTATGCTTCTGCTTCGGTTAAAGGAAGATAATTTCTTAACGTATCACAAGCTGTTCCAGCAGCAGCAGCAACAACTTGAACATAAGCAGCTTTCACTTCTTGGTCGCTTCCGTAACCATTGGAAGCAGTTAAGGTAACAGTGTAAGTTCCTACAGTATTAAACGTAACAGATGGATTTTGAACAGATTGATTTGATGCTCCTCCTCCAAAATTCCATGTCCAGCCGGTCGGAACATTTGAAGATAGGTCAAAGAAATTTACAGACCCACCAACAGGAACAATAATCGGTGGACTTAAATCTGCATTGAAATCTGCCACAGGTGGAGCGTTAACTGGATTACAACCAGATGATAATAACAGCGAACCTCTTATGCCAGATAAAATAACGAGCATGAAATCAGCTTGATTTTGTGTAAACATAACAGTACAATTACTGTAATCCATATAGTTCTCATATTGAGTTTGAACACCAGAGCATGTTGATTGGTTTCCAGAACAAGAGCCTGCATAATTGAAAGAAGGTCCTGCTGTGTTTGGAGTATCCGTAAATCCGTCATCCATTGAACAACTTCCAGAACCTCCCCAAGTATGATCCAACCCTAAGAAATGACCAATTTCATGTGTTAAAACATTTTCATTGTTCATCCCTAAATTGTAATCTAAAACAATACCATCAATTGCTGAAGATGGTAAAAAAGATGTTGTAGGACGATAAGCATAACCAGCAGTACCTGAATTAGCACCATTTGAAATATCACAAATCCAAACATTCAAATAGTTATTTCTATTCCAAATTTGAGAACCTCCCGTAGCTGAAGCTTTCATTTTGTTCTCTTCACCATTATTTGAATCGTACCAATCTTCTGCTGTTGAAACGCGAATAACACCAACTTCTGACAAAGGAACACCAGCCGCTGTTTGCGTTGCTAAACAAAAATTAATATTAGCATCTGAAGGTACAAATCCGAAACTACTGCGCGCATTTGATGCATTAGCATTTAATAGCTGATAATCTTCTTGAATATCAGCAAAAACTTGCATAATTAGCGCATTCGATACGTTTTCTGCAGGATTATTTGGATTGTAAACAACATGAAATATTACAGAAATATTATTTACACCTGGAGTTTTAATAATTTGAGGACCTTTTATTTTTGACGTAGCACTTTCATAATCGTCATTGAACTCTTTTAAAATTCCTCGTTCAGCATAATGTTTTTCTGTTAGTTCGTGCGTTTTACACGTGTGATTCCCAAAACCACTTGGCTTTTCATTTGTTTTTTCTTGAATAGTTTTACTTGAGTTTGGCAGAGTACCAAGCTTTTTAGTATTTATATTCTGGGAGTTATTCGTTTCTTTTTCAACGTGTTGTTGAGAAAAAGAATAATTAAGAGATACTAATAGTATCAGAAGAAAGTAGATTTTTTTCATTTTAGCAGTTTAAAAGTTACCACCAATTTAAAATAAAAATCCTTAGAATTGACAAAAAAGATTACGTTTTTCTTTTCTTCTTCTTAGCGGCAGGAAATAGAATGTTATTTAAAATCAATCGATATCCGGGAGAATTTGGATGTAGATTTAAATCCGTTGGAGGATCACCAACTTTGTGTTCGTAATCTTCAGGATCGTGACCACCATAGAAAGTCCAAGTACCTTGACCCATTTCACCATGCAGGTAACGGGCAGTTTCTAAGGCTTTGTTCTCTCCAAGAATTAAAACGTTTGGTTTGATTAAGTCTTTTCTGAAATCTGTTGTTTGTCCCATGAAACCATCAATCACAGTTGTATGGCATTGCGTTAACATCGTAGGGACAATATCCCATTTTGCTGAGAAATCAAACAAGGTAAATTTATCTGTTGCTTCAGTTGTTCTTTGCTGACGATGAATATCCGTTCCATCAATGTTAGAATATTCGTACATCAGTGGATCTCTTTCTAATTTGAAATTTTCGAACGCAAACGTGTTTTCAAAATCTAGTTTTTCTTGGCATTTTGGATCACTGCCATCTCCGTCAAACATTTGTTCGCAGATATCTGTTTCGTGCGCGGCTAAAGCAACATCGAAACTATCTGTTCCACTGCACATAGTAAACAGAAAACCACCTCCAATTACAAAGTTTTTAATGTTAGTTGCTACAGCTAGTTTTAGTTCGGAAACTTTATTGAATCCCAACATTTTTGCATCGGCTTCAGCATCTTCCACTTGTTGCTGGTACCAGGGATAAGAGCGATAGGCCGAATAAAATTTCCCATATTGACCC
>JBILYS010000232.1:0-3872 GCA_044377625.1 Crocinitomicaceae bacterium | reverse complement strand
TGCAAGACGATTGTGCAAAATGAAATGAGCGTTGAAGAATTAACTGCATTTAAAGCGCAGATTTTATCCTAAATTCAGCAAAAGGAAAGTTACTTTATATAAAATTCCATTATCTTAAATGGCTTGTTTTATTTTTGTTTAAGAGCAAAATAAAAACCTATTCCAAAAATTAATGTAATAAGTCCAGCGAAATATGGTATTGTTTCTGTCATTTTAGTTGGATTTAATAAGTTTCAAATAAATACCAAAAGCTAAAATCGAAGGGACCCAAATACCGACAAAATGTGCGTCCTCTTTTGCTCCTTGAAAGAATAGTGTCTCCGAATAAATTAATGACAATAAAGCTGCTGCAAATAGTAATTTGTCTGCTAGCGTGAATTTTTTAAACATAATATCAGATTAAATGATTATCAACTATTGATAGGTAATGAAGACAATCAAAACACTATTTTGTTTGATTTATAGTTGAAATTATTTAATGAAATTCAAAATTGATTCACGAAAAACGATTTGTACGTATGAATAAACTTGTTTTCTTTCTAACTGAAATGCTTTTTATTCAAGTTTTGACAAAGAGGCTCAAGAGAATGCTTTTTATGCTATTTTTATTAATTTCTGATGGATGGATAAGAACATACTTATTGACGAAAGGCAGCCAACCCAATAAGCGAGCTATTGCTTTTCACAGCAGACTTATATTTAGTATTCTGCGACCATATTTAAAAGATTACAATCTTTAAATTTGTTGGTTCAATAATTGAACTATTTAAAAAACATTGTCAAAATACCTTCTTGAAAAAGAATAAAAAAATGAACTCAGCTTTTTTAAGATGTCTTTTTTCTATAATTCAATAAAAAATGTGTCAGTCCAAGAGCAGCAATCAACACGCCTAAACCAACAACCATAATTGGTTCTGTGTGCTTAATATCAAGTGTTATGATTTTATTTGCAACTGCAATAATTGCGATTTGAATAATAGGCGCTGACGGAATTGTTTCAGAAGTTATAATTAAAATCAACGATTTTATCAATTCGTATCCTACAGCTATTATCAATGCTAAATTGAAAATATTGAATAAAAGTGATACATCTAACAAAAAAACAGGGAATTCCATTATTTTTAGATAGATCACATAAATAAGAAATAAAGAGCCTAATATCAAACTCAACGTCATAAGTCCAATGACAAGGCGAATAACATTTTTATTTATCGTGGAGATTATTTTTGAAAATTTATCTTTATGTTCCATAATTTTATTTATTTGACTTCATCTGATTAGCACTTAGTAATAACTTGTAAGAAACAAATATGGTTCGAATGCATGGTTTATCCAAATGTTACTTTTATCTTGAGGAAAAAGTTTAAAATATTCCTCGTTGGGATATAAAACAATTTGATTGCCTGTCCTTACATAGTTGTTCGAGTTTACATATTCTGGAGATTCAAATTCTGGCAACACTTTTCGGATAAACACTTCCAATTTTTTTCCTAGATATTTTTGAAACTTCTTATTTGCCTTTTTAGTAGGTTTATCCAAACTGTTATAAACTTTTGTCATTACAATTCTATTCAAAAAAGGTTGTTTCTTTATAACTCCTCTTGCATTTGTAAAAGGGCTTAATATTACAAAATCGTCTACAGTTTGAATGGAAAACGGTGCTTGAGGCACCCAGTCTGCTGCGTTTGTAACGGCTTGGGCCCACCCTCCTTTTACCATGTTCTCAAAATCATAAGCGAAATAAAGGTTTCCTGGTTTTGGGGCTGCACTGCAATAGGTCTTAAATTTTATTTCAGCTGGAAGACCACCATTTTTCTGTTCTTTTAGTAATAGTGCTGTCAATAGGTAAGAAATTGCACCTCCTTGACTATGTCCCATAATGTAAAAATCTTTGTATCCTGAACGGTAAAGCGAATCAATTTTTGGTAGGATATCTCGCGAAAGATATGCTGTGGCAATTAGCCAGCCAGTATGCACAGCAGAGCGAGGGTCGTCACTTAAATTATAGTTAAACAAAAAGTTATTACTAAGTTTTAATGACCCTTTGGCAGGCACCATAGCAGCGTAAAAATTATCGAGCCAGCTGACTTGCTTTAGTGTAGTTCCTCTTATGCTGATGCACGCTACTTTATCTTCTGTCACCCATAAATCCCATCTATTATCCAAACCCATTTCAGCTGATCTATAAACCTTTTGAAATTTTACTGGTGCAGGCAGATCCGGATTGTACAATGAATCGCCTTGCCTGCTCGAAACTTTAAGCAATTCAAGAAACTCATCCTTATCAAAACCAGGCTTCAATTTTGTGGTTTGAGCATTGCTGACAATTGTAAATAAATTAAAGAAGATAAATAGTAAAAAGTGAATGATTGAATTTCTCATATTCTATCTGTTGGGCGTTAATCTTCTAATTCGATATTGGTGTAACATCTTTTACAGAATTTGTTTTTGATTCATCATCATCAATTATCTGTTCTTTCACCGTTGCAAAATCAATTGCTTTTAAGTCAATTTTTCTAATTTGTCTGTTCCACATTGTATGGTAATAATAAACTTTGTTTTTTAAGTCTGATGCCGAAGTTACTTGCGTTGCACTTACGATATCGGTTGGTAGATAATCTTTTGGTACTATCGCACCCAGTGGGATGTTAAAATTATCTAAGATCCTAAAGGATTCAAATACAGCATCCATAGAGGTTTCAAGTGGACGGCAAGAGGCGGTGAAAGCTGCAGCTCTTACAAATCTTGAAGGAGGCGTGAAGTCACCTGGTAAGCCAATCAATCCAGAACCTCCGCCCAATGGTTTTAAATTGTAATCATCAAAACTCATTTGGCTATTCGGATTTGCTGAAAGACTTAGATAATTTCTTTGGTTAATAATATGCCAATCATAAGTTGGAGAATTTGTAATTACACCAATATAAGGATCATAAATTTTTACTTCACCATTATTGACAATTTCAATTATTTTGCTGTTACCACTTGGGTCAACAATTTTGAAATGAAAAGGAAGTGCTGCTCCTCCAAATTCTTTATTGTCAACATTTACAACAATGACACTCTTTAAATTGGCAATAATTTCGTCAACTGTTTTAAACGATGATAACATCCATTGCATCAAGTCTCCAACACTCATTGAATTTTCAGCTTTTGCACGATCGTAAATTGCATATTCAGCAAATTCAGGCAAATAATATACACCGACATATAATCCTTCTTCATTCAATCCGTCAGGTCCATATGGCTGTCCATAAGCTGTAAGGGTTACAAATCCGTAATCCCCTTTCCATTTCTTACCGTTGTATCCCTCGGGAGTTTGGCCAACAAATTGTTTATTACGGGGCACAATTAAAATCTTATTATGTTGGGCATCGTTTAGCGCCCATTCAACTGTGCGAGCGACAACAAATCCACCATCTTTAGATTTTAAGGTAATTCCAGTGCAAGGATACGCATTGCTGCACATAATCAGAAGTGCTAAATTAACAGCAATAATTAAATTAAATTTATTCTTCATAATGTCTTATTTTAAGGATACTTTTTTTTATTATTAATAACAATTTCTTTTTTCGATAAGAAAAACATCCTACTCAAAAAGGAAATATCACTATTGCTATTCCCATAACAACAAAGTTATCAGAATGTTTGACATCTAGGGTTAGAATTTTTCTGTCAATTCCTGTGATTGCAATTAATGATTTAATTGCGTTCTGAAACTCTTCTTTTCCTTGAAAAAATTTCCGGCAACTTATAAATATGTGTCACTCTTCCAAATTTCCAAACAAAAAATTCATTTATTTCAAAAAGTAGTTCTACTCAAAATATAGCATAAATAGTGCACTTTCCCGAAAGGTCTAGCTTATAATAAGTCG
>JBILYS010000231.1:0-3875 GCA_044377625.1 Crocinitomicaceae bacterium | reverse complement strand
TTAGACATGTCAATTCGTGATGGATTAAAAGAAATTCCAATTGAAGAACGCAATCAAGATGAAGTGCGGTATATGATTGGTAAAGGACCATCTGGAAAGATAGAACCCGTTTTAATTTGTCCTGAAACAACTCCTGCTAGTAATTACGGGTTTGATGTAACACCGGCAAGATTAATTACTAAAATAATAACTGAACGGGGAATTTGTGATGCTTCTGAAGAAGGATTGTTAAGTTTGTTTCCTGAATAAAAATAAAATCGAATCACTAATTATGAAAGCATTTATAAAATCATTTTACCGCTTTTGCTCACCGAAATTTCAAACTCTTTTCTCTGAGTATAAAGTAAAAATGGAACCTCGTTATGGTTTTGGGAAACCTCCACATGATTTACTTTATGCTATTATTGATAAAAACAGAGAAGAGTATAAAACTTTCCTTGAAACAGCCCTTTCTCATAAGGATAAAATACAAGCTATTAAAAAAACCGGTGAACAAGAAAATGTGAATCTACCGACTTGGAATAATGGTTTTTTACCTGGTTTAGATATAGTTGGGATTTATACGATGTTGGCAGCAAATAAGCCAAAAAAATACATCGAAGTTGGATCAGGAAATTCAACAAAAGTTGCTCATTTGTCAAAAACTGATAATAGTTTACAAACAGAGATTATTTCGATTGACCCAATGCCACGGGCTGAAATTGATCAGTTAGCAGATAGAATAATTCGTAAACCTTTTGAAGATGTGAGTTATGATGAGATTTTCAATTTGGAAGAAAATGACATTTTATTTATTGACAATTCGCATAGAATTTTACCCAATTCAGATTCCATGGTGTTTTACATGGAAATCTTACCGAAATTGAAAAAAGGTGTAATTGTTCATGTTCACGACATCTATTTGCCTTATGATTATCCACAATTTATGTGTGACAGATTCTATTCAGAGCAATATGGTCTTGCGATGTTCATCATGGCTAATCCCGAAAAATATAACGTTATACTTCCGAACTATTTCATTTTTGAAGATAAAGAACTTTCTAAACAAATTGCACCTATGTGGGACCATGAAAATTTGAGTGGCGTTGAACAACATGGCGGATCTTTTTGGATCCAGATTAATTAAACAAAAAAATCCCCATTCTATTGCTAGGATGGGGATTTTCATTTTCTAGTTGATCGATTATTCAGCAATTATAACTGAATAGCTTTTGGTCAATTGACCATTGTTAATTTTAATGAAATAAGTTCCACTATAAAGCGTGCTTACATTAAAATAACAAATTGTACTTCCTTGATAAATTGTTTGCGTTTGAATTGTTTTTCCCGTTGCATCAACTAATTCTGCAATAACATTTCCTTCTTGTATCCCTGAAGATTGAACAATTAAAACATCTGCCGTTGGATTTGGAAAAATATTAAATGTTGTAGTGTTGATTTCACTTACAACTGCAACAGCAGTATAGGTTGTAACTGCTTCGGAAATTGAAGTAACTATGGTTGCAGTTTTATTACCATAAAAATAAGGTCCAACAGCATAAGGATACGCAGAATTGTGATTTGCGTCTACAGTTGTAAAATAACAATAGATTCCTGATGGATATTCCGGTGTTACACTAAAACGCCCGTTATGAGCATCTAAAAAGTCTTCTTGACCGACATGTGCGATAAATTCATAATCTTCTCTAAAATATCCCAAAGGATAAGTTACATTTACAGCGGGACCATCGGCAACATCAGTTCCATCAGCCCAAACAGTTCGGACAGTAATATTTCTAAATTGATACCCCGATTTCATACGTGTAACACCACCAGTTCCATCAGCATTTGTGTATGCATAAGCACCATAAATTGGGAAACCATCTGCTGCAAAACCAATTAAAGGAGAATGTTCTGCTGGATTAATTGTATATAAACCATCAGCCGCATAAATATCGCATATTGTTGAAATTACTGTTAAATCTAAATTAAATGCGCTTGGATTTTGATGATGGTGGTAATTTCCATTTGCTGGATGACCCTTAGAACAGTCAAATCCTAATTTTTCAGCAGGAACAGCATCTCTATTCCATGACTGTGATGCCATTGGACCACCAGGACATGGTGACATTCCAGGTAAACCACCGCATAATGCACTTGTACTAGTATTCCATGCAACTCCATCTCTATAATCGAATAAAGCAACTCCATTTATAAAAACGCCTATATCACCGCCAGTTGTTGCAGTTAATGCACCAGTATTTTGAGTAGGATTTAAAGGAATTTTAAAAATTGCATTTTGATCTGTAGCCAATGAAGGGTTTCCATCCAGAAATGGACCTGTATGATAAGATGGAATTCCATTCGTTGAAATATATGACCAGTTTGCAGAATATTGAACAGTTTGAACATTAGCTTCTACAGCATCTGTTATTACAGTTGGGTTACCAGAAACATAATGACTTCCCATAATTCCAGTTGTATTTTGTAACCATGCTGTAATTACAGGATTTGTTTGTGCAAAGCTCATAGCAGATAATCCTAGAGCAATAATTAAAATTAGTTTTTTCATAGATTTAATTTTTATAGAGTATTAGAGTTCAAGTAAAATAAAAACTTGCGGTCAGGTTATTATTTTGGGAAAGAAAACCGTTTATCGTACAGAAAAGTCTTGTCCGTTAGTGTTAATAGGAAGGCTAACAGGTCCTTTTTTTGCATTTCATTAAAATTCATTGGTGTGATTAACTGAGAACTGAGATGCCTGTCTTTCGTATTTATTCCATCACTATAATAATTTATCACATCCTTTAATTTTCGAAACCTTCCGTCATGCATATAAGGAAAAGTAAATTCAATGTTTCGAAGCGTTGGAATTTTAAATTGCATCGAATCTTTTGGTAATTGAGTAATGGCATATCGTCCAACATCGTTTAATAAGCTATCTATTGCTAAGCCATTACTTGCAAAAAAAGTACTTGTAAATAAAGGTTCTTTATGACAAGAAGCACAATGTGTTTTAAAAAGTTTCAATCCATTTTTCTCTTGATCAGTGAAAACAATACCTTTTTCTTTTCTTTGAACTTGATCGTATTTGGAATTGGAAGAAACCAATGAAACAGTATATTGCGTAAGTGCTTTCATGATTGTTGCAGTATTAATTTCAGATGTTCCAAAAGCTTTTTTAAAAAGAGCAGGATATGTTTCTGATAGGGAAAGTCTACGAATTACTTCTTCTAAAGAATTATCCATTTCGGCAGGATGTTTAATCGGATTAATTCCTTGTACTTCCAAATTATTCACACCACCATCCCAATGAAAAGTACTATTCCAAGCAAGGTTAATCAGTACAGGAGAATTTCGTGTTCCTTTTCTACCTTCGATACCGTGACTTACAGCATGATCCACATGAGTAAATCCGGTATATTGCAAATGACAAGAAGCACAAGAAATTGTGCTATCTCGTGAAAGAATTGGATCATAAAACAATTTTCTTCCCAATTGAAAGCCTTCTTCTGAGACAGGATTTTTAGCAAAATTATAAACCGGTTTAGGCCATTTTTTCGGGACAACGAATTCAATTAATTCTGGATCAGATTGAATACTAAATGAAATTAGACCAATTGAGAAAACACAAAAAAAGAAAAACAGAATTTTATTTTTCATGTGGTAAAACTGTAAATATTGAAGGCAAAATAGAAGAGAGTTGAACTGCATTTAGTCCAGGAATCATTACGTTACTTGTTTTATCGAAATCAACCGTTTGGATAAAATTATAAATGTCAAATTGAATTAATATAGGATCTAAACTTGTTTGAATTGGCAAATCAACTGTTTCCCTTGTTTGATAAGGTGCTAAATACCCACCCAAATGAAATTCAAAACTTTTATTTTTTTCT
>JBILYS010000230.1:0-3884 GCA_044377625.1 Crocinitomicaceae bacterium | reverse complement strand
GGCCTAGTAATGACTCCATTACAACCATAGTTACTTCAACTGATACTGCGGCAACATGGAATATTATAGTCGATAGTCCAATGACTCCAATGCTACAAGATTTGGATTTCACTTCCAATACAACAGGATATGTAGTTGGTTGGTCTGGTGAAATACGAAAAACGGTTGATGGTGGTGATAATTGGTCACAAATAACTGTGCCTGGAAATCCTGGAACGAGAAATTATATGGGTTGTCATTTCTTTGATGATATGTCTGGAATTGTTGTTGGAGGAAATGAAACAATGGATTCAATTCAAACTATATTAAAGACAATTGATGGTGGTGCGAATTGGACAATTGCTTCTGATAATTTAGGTTCATATTTGAGATCTGTTCATTTCGTAGATAATTCAATAGGGTTTGCAGTAGGCGATGATGGAACAATTCTTAAAACTATCAATGGTGGCAATAATTGGACTCCTCAATCTGTTTCTGGGTCAATTCAATCAAGAATGTTGAATGACGTTTATTTTATCGATCAAAATATCGGAATTGCAGTAGGTGGATGGCCTTCAAATGATTCTATTCAAACAATACTCAAAACAACCGACGGAGGTGCCAATTGGAATATTGTAACAGATAATCTTTCACCAATGTTAAACGCAGTGCATTTTTTCAGTGCAACTCAAGGTTATGCAGTTGGCAACGAAGGAGTAGTGTTATACACAAATGATGCAGGCTCAACTTGGCAAAATCAAATTATTCCTAACAATGATGCTTATCATATATATGATGTTTTCTTTTTAAATGCCGCTTTTGGATTAACTGGGGGTAATTCAGGAAAACTTTTATGGTATGTTGATACTACTTCATTGTCTATCAATCAAATTGATTTGAAATCAACTATTGTTTATCCAAATAGTACTGATGGATTATTCACAATTGAATTCAACACAATACCATCAAATTCAGTTGATATTCAAATTGTTGATTTGACTGGTAAATCTGTTTACAAAGAATCAGTTCAACTTGATAAAAACAAAGTCTTAATCGATTTAAGTAATAATAAACCTCAATATTATATTGTAATTATTGGTGAGGGTAATAATGTTCACACCTTTAAAATTCTGTTAAAATGAAGAAATTAGCTACATCAATTTTAGTTGCCGTAATTTTAATTTATAGTAATCTTGTTAATGCACAAAACCCTGCATTAGTTGCTGGACCTGCAGCGACGGTTAATCCTTCTGGGTTTCTTCCAACAACAATATGTGGAACCGGTGGTGGAGATATTATCGCAGAACCAAACAATAGTGGAACAAATGGTGTTCTTTGGAGATACACGGGATTTGGTGCTTATGGTACAAGTCCTTGCCTTTTATATGGTTTGGATAAAACTATTGCTGATGTTGTTGGTTATACAGCTGGGCCTCCAGCCAATTGTAACGCAGCGAACATGGATAATGTAACTTACAATGCTGGGGCAAGTATTTTGGGAAGTGGAATTGCCGTTTATTTAGGAACTACAAATTTCAAATGGTTTGGTGGGAATACGACTGTGAATGTTAGAATGACTGTTCGATTTACACAGGCAGGAACAGCAACAACAATGCCTTTGGTTGACAATGGAACTAGATTATATCTTCCTGTTACTTCAAATTTTGACATGAGAACGTATATTGAGGTTCAATCGCCTAATTTTGCTTTACCAGGTTTGTGCGGTGGTGTTCCAACGTTAGTTTTCTTTGGAGCTATTGAACTTTTTGATAGAGTTTCTACAAACCCTGCTGATATTGTTTGTACTTCTTTTTCTGGTGGTTTATTTTATGAATCCACTGTTACTGCTGTAGCGTCAAATACAGGACCTGTTAGTATTCCTGCGTCAGTTAATTTAAATTCTTCTGAAACAGCATTAAATCCTGGACCATTAACTTATGCGTGGACTGGACCAAATTCATATGGTACCCAGAATGTAACTATAAATCCAACTTCTGTTCCTAATGGTGGATTATATACAATCACAATTACAGATGCCTTCGGTTGTGTTAATACGGCTACAACTACTTTAGTAGTAAATGCTCAGGAAATTGATGTCTTAGGTAATGCAACATCAATTGTTGACGGAGATGTTACTCCTATAACAACAGACGATACAGATTTCGGTAGTGTATTAGAATGCTCTGGAACAATTGTGAAGACATTTACAATTCAAAATACTGGAAGTGGAAGTTTAACATTTTCAGCTCCTGTAATTTCAGGCGCAAATGCTTCTGATTTTACATTAACATTGGCTCCAACAAGTCCGCTTGGAGCTTCGGCAACGTCCACTTTTCAAGTTACATTTAATCCTTCTGCGAGTGGTTTAAGAACTGCAACAATTACAATTGGGAATAATGACAGTAATGAAAATCCTTATGATTTTTCAATACAAGGAACTGGAAATCCAGATGTAACGTTACCAATAATATCTTGTGCATCAGTAGGTAACCAATCAGAAATAGGTTGTTCTTTTACTCAAATTGGAACTGGATGGGACGTAATTGGTACAGATAATTGTACTGCAACAACAACTTATAATTTAACTGGAGCAACTACTGGTTCTGGATCTTCGTTGGCAGGTGTGGTATTTAATCTTGGTGTTACAACAGTTACTTGGAGTGTTACTGATGGAGTAAATCCTCCAGTGACATGCAGCTATACGGTAAGTGTTGTTGATAATGTTGTTCCTGTTTTAACAACTCCAATTTTGTCAGATGTTAATGCTCCTTGTCAAGTTACAAGTTTAACAATGCAAACAGCAACTGATAATTGTCTTGGATTGATTAATGGAACGAATGACGCAATTCTACCTATTACTTTTATCGGTACAACAGTTGTAATGTGGACTTATACTGATGGGACGAATTCAATAACTCAAACTCAAAACGTAAATATTACTGCACCTTTAGGACAAACTGTTGTCCCATTAACGCAAACAATTTGTGCAAATACTCCAGCAACTATAAATCTTTTAGGATCAGAAGTTGGAATGAATTATTTCCTAAGAGATGATTCAGATAATTCAATTGTTGTTGGTCCAATTGCTGGTACTGGTGGTCCTTTGGTTTTCACAACTGGAAATTTAACAACTACAACGACATATAATGTATTCGCTTCTAGCGGAGGTTGTTCAATTCTTATGCCTCAAGTTGCAACAGTTATTATTGATAATGTGAATCCAAATCCAATTTGTCAAAATATTACTGTTCAATTAGATGTAACTGGAAATGCTTCAATCACTGGTTTGGATATTGATAACGGGTCTTCGGATTTCTGTGGGATTGTTTCTTATGTTGCTTCACCAAATACTTTCAATTGTGGAAATATTGGAGCAAATGCAGTTACTTTAACCGTAACGGATAACAATGGTAATTTTGCAACATGTCCTTCAACTGTTACTGTTCAAGATGTAATTGCACCAACAGCAATTTGTCAAAACTATACAACTTCATTAAACGCTTTAGGTAATGCTTCAATTGTTGTTGCAAATATTGACAATGGTTCAAGTGATGCTTGTGGAATTGCAACATCAGTTTTGTCAACGACTTCATTTACATGTGCAAATTTAGGAGCAAACAATGTAACATTAACATTGACTGATGTAAATGGGAATAGTTCAACTTGTTCTTCGGTCGTTACTATTCAAGATTTACTTGCACCAACTGCTTTGTGTCAAAATGTGACTGTTTCTCTAAATGGAGTTGGTACAACTTCAGTTACTGCTGCTGCTGTTAATAATGTTTCAACCGATAATTGTGGAATTGCTTCTTTATCTGTTTCTCCAAATGCATTTACTTGTGCTAATCTTGGAGCAAATCCTGTAACATTAACCGTATTAGATGTAAATGGAAACTCTGCAACTT
>JBILYS010000229.1:0-3890 GCA_044377625.1 Crocinitomicaceae bacterium | reverse complement strand
TAATTAAGGTTTTTTAGTACAACAAGCTTTAGTTGTTGTTGCTCCTTTTTCAGCAGAACAACAAGCTCCTTTTTTCTTCTTCTTCTTTTTATCGTCTTTCTTAATTTCAGTAGATACTCCGTTAGAAGCTGCGTAAGCTGTTGAAGCAACAGAACCTACAAATGTCATCAACGCAAGTGCAAAAAATAATTTTTTCATAGCTGTTTGTGTTTTTTTATGTGAATTTACATTTTTTTATTTGAACATTCCAAGTTTTGAAAGTTTTCCTTGAACTTTATCACCAATTTTAACATTTATTTGACAATCTAGCGGTAAAAAAACATCAATTCGAGATCCAAATTTAATGAAACCGAATTCTTCTCCGGTGATTGCTTTTTGTTCTGGTTGAATATAATAACAGATTCTTCTTGCCACTGCACCAGCTACTTGCCTGAAAAGAACTTCTTTACCTGAAGAATGTTCTATTACCATTGTTGTGCGTTCATTTTCAGTACTGCTTTTTGGGTGCCAAGCAACAAGAAACAATCCTGCATGATACTTTACATATTTTACAATTCCTGAAATAGGATTGTAGTTCGCATGGACATTCATGGGCGACATGAAAATTGAAATCTGAATGCGTTTGTCATTGAAGTATTCTGTTTCTAGAACTTCTTCAATCACAACTACTTTTCCATCTGCTGGGCAAATAATATCGTTGTCTGTGAATACACACGTTCTAGCTGGAATTCTAAAGAATTGGATGATCAAATAGGCCATAACTAATGCCCCTAAAGACAAAAGGAGGAACAGCCACAACCAACCTGTAAAAGCAAATAAATAGTAATTCCCAATTTGTATGGTTGTTAAAATCAACAAACCAACCGCCATTATCAAATAACCTTCTCTGTGTAATGTCATATACTTAATTTAAAAATAGGCGTAAACCATTGCCCAACAATAAAAGAATGGAATAGCAAACAATGCTGCATCAAAACGATCTAAAATACCTCCATGTCCTGGTAGAATTTTCCCTGAATCTTTAATGTCTAAACTTCTCTTGAACAAGGATTCTAATAAGTCACCAAAAATCGCACAAGGAGCAATAATTAATGCTGAAATAATCCAAAATAATTCGTCTCCTTCATTGATATATGCCCCAATAATATATCCTAAAACAAGTGTGAAAATCACTCCTCCAATTGTTCCTTCCCATGTTTTTTTAGGAGAAATCCGCTCAAATAACTTCGTTTTCCCAAACAATCTTCCTGATAAATAGGCAAATGTGTCATTGGTCCAAATAAGCAAGTACATTCCAACAACATTGGGTAAAAAACTCGTGTTTCGAAGGTTTAAATCAATTGTTAAGAAGAATGGTATCACCACGTAAATAATTCCAAAAACTAAAACTGAAATATTAATCAAAGGATGTTCTTTCTTTCTCCACATTTCCGCTAAAATCAGCGTGAAAAACAACGGAAAGATAAATAGAATAGAGATTTGTGGAAGCCATTCTAAACTTACACCAACAAGTAATGAAAAAATGAAGAGTCCAATGAATATTCCAATTTCTTTACTTACTTGAACGAATGAATGTTTTGAAAATAAGTTATAGAATTCTAACAGTCCTAATACCATGAAAACAGAGAATACAATTGCTTGAGCATAAGGATCCCAAATGATAGAACCTAATACAACAAATGCAAATATAGCACCTGTGATAGAACGTTGAATAAGATTATTCATTTGACAAATTTAAGATTTAAAACGTTTAATTCTGTATCGATACGACCTAAAAAAAAAATAATCCCGCCGTTCAAAGTTGAAAGCGGGATTATTTATCTTGAGCAAGTATTATTATTCTGGTAAATCTTCGTTTTTTGTTTCAATTTCTGGAGTCACTTCTGGTTCTTCAGAAGCAATTTCAGTTGGAATTTCAGTTGGAATTTCAGAAGTTTCTTCAGTAGATAAATCATCTGATACGACTTTGACAATTTCCTCTTCTTCCTTATCCCAAATGCGCTTACCAAAAATTTCTATTAAGTCTTCTTTAAAGATAACTTCAGTTGCCAATAATTTATCAGCTAATTGCGCTAACTTATCTTTGTTTTCTTCAAGAATTGTAAGTGCTCTTTGGTATTGAAACTCAATCATTTTGCTTACTTCTTCGTCAATGACTCTTGCAGTTTCGTCAGAATAAGGTTTTGTAAATGAATCTCTACCTTGAGAGTCATAAAAAGAAATGTTTCCAATTCGATCATTCAATCCATAAATTGATACCATCGCATATGCTTGTTTCGTTACTTTTTCCAAGTCACTTAAAGCTCCCGTACTAATTTTTCCAAACGTAATTTTTTCTGAAGCACGTCCGCCTAAAGCTGAACACATTTCATCTAAAATTTGTTCTGTCGTAGTAATACTTCTTTCCTCTGGTAAATACCAAGCTGCTCCTAAAGAATGTCCTCTTGGAACGATTGTTACCTTCACCAAAGGATGCGCATGTTCTAACAGCCAAGAAATTGTTGCGTGACCAGCTTCGTGATAAGCAATTGCTTTTTTCTCTTCTGGCGTAATAATCTTATTTTTTTTCTCAATACCACCAACAATTCGATCTACAGCATCTAAGAAATCCTGTTTTTGCACGAATTTCTTGTCTTTTCGAGCTGCAATCAATGCTGCTTCGTTACATAAGTTGGCGATATCCGCTCCAGAAAAACCAGGAGTTTGTTTGGACAAGAAATCAACGTCTATTCCAGGTTCCAATTTTATTGGTTTCAAGTGAACTTGGAAAATCTCCTTACGTTCATTGATGTCTGGCATGTCAACATAAATCTGACGGTCAAAACGACCTGCACGCATCAAAGCACTATCTAAAACGTCTGCTCTGTTTGTTGCTGCCAATATGATAACACCTGAATTGGTTCCAAAACCATCCATTTCTGTCAGTAACTGATTCAACGTGTTTTCACGCTCGTCATTAGATCCAAATCCATTGTTTTTCCCTCTTGCACGACCAATCGCATCGATTTCATCAATAAAAATGATAGAAGGCGCTTTTTCTTTTGCTTGTTTGAATAAGTCTCTCACACGAGAAGCACCTACACCTACAAACATTTCAACGAAATCTGAACCAGATAAAGAGAAGAAAGGAACTTTTGCTTCACCTGCAACGGCTTTTGCTAAAAGTGTTTTTCCTGTTCCTGGAGGGCCAACTAATAGTGCTCCTTTTGGAATTTTTGCTCCAAGTTCAGTATATTTCTTAGAATTCTTTAAAAACTCAACGATTTCAACGATTTCAACTTTTGCTTCTTGCAATCCAGCAACATCTTTGAATGTAACGTTCGTCGTTTTTCCTTTGTCGTAAACTTGAGCTTTAGATTTTCCAATGTTGAAAATTTGACCGCCGCCACCGCCACCGCCGCCGCCAGACATTCTTCGCATAACGAACATCCAGATAACAACTAGGATTAGGATAGGTAAAATAAAGCTTAAGATATTTCCAAGGTAATTTACTTCCTCTTCATCGATCAATTCAATTATTGGCAATGGAGCTTTATTTTCGGCTCTCAATTTTATGTTTTGCTCTTTGATTGTTTTGTTTAATTCAGTTACTTGTAATTCAATATTACCAGCATCAACAATATTCAACTCAAAAACGGGGTCACCTTTTTTAACTGCGTTACCTTTCGTTAAAGCCTGTTTGATTGATTTAAATTGTGCGTCTTTTGTGTTGATTAAATAGTTTTTCCCTTCCTTAGTGATGGTAAAATCTAATCTTACTTTGTTAATTATTTTGGCATCTTGTATAAATCCTTTTTCAGCTAAATCGAAAAATGTAGATTTATATTTTACAGGAATATGTCCCGCAGAACTCATGAATAACTGAAATCCAATAATTGCAACACCAATCA
>JBILYS010000420.1:0-11013 GCA_044377625.1 Crocinitomicaceae bacterium | reverse complement strand
CGAGACAGGTATTAATGGATGGGTAACAGGTTCTTTAGGTGGAGCGAATAACTGGAATATTATGACCAATTCGGGAACTGGTTTTCCACTAGGAAGTAATATGTTTGGAGTTCCTCATTCTGGAAACGGATCAACAGAAAATAGTTTCTTACTTTCTCCAATTTTCAATTCAACTGGAGGAGGTAACTTATCTTTTGATTTCTTTGTGAACAATGAAGGCGGAGGATTTGATTTAGAAACCATACAAATTTCATATGATGGTGGTGGCAGTTGGGCAACAGTTATTGGTAATCAATTGCCAAATAATGGAGGTGCAGTGCAAAATACTAGTTTCAATATTGCAGCCCCAAGTGGAACGGCAAACACCCAAATGAGATTCTTATATAATACCGTAGATGCATGTTGTGGACCTCAAGATGGTTTCTTCGTGGATAACATTCTATTCGGACCACCTCCTTCACCGATAATTTCTAATTCTATTGCTTCTGGTTCTTTATTCCCAATTGGTACAACAACCGTAACTTCTGTCTCAACCGATGCATCTGGAAATACAGCAACATGTTCATTCGATGTAACGGTTACAGATACTGAAGCACCAATTGCACTTTGTCAAAACATAACGCTTCCGTTAAATGGAGCAGGTGCTGCATCAATTACTGCAGCAATGGTAAATAATGGTTCAACTGATAATTGCGGAATAGCATCAATTACTGCTACACCATTGACTTTTAATTGTGGGAATATAGGAGCAAATACGGTTACACTAACAGTAACTGATATTTATTCTAATGTTTCTACGTGTACTTCAACAATCACAGTTATAGACAATTTAGCTCCAGTGGCTGTTTGTCAAGATATTACTGTTCAATTGGATGCCGCTGGAAATGTTTCAATTACTGGTGTTGATGTTAATGGTGGTTCTTCAGATAACTGTTTTATTTCAACCTATTCAGTTACTCCAAACACATTTACATGTGCAGAAGTTGGAGTAAATACAGTTGTTTTAACTGTTTCAGATTTATATGGTAATAGTTCTACTTGTAATGCTATTGTAACTGTTCAAGATGTAACAGCACCAGTTGTAAATTGTCAAAACATTACTGTTCAATTGGATGCTACTGGTAATACCTCGATTGTAGCTAATGATGTTGTTGCTAGTAATGGCTATGTAATCGACCAATCTGGGGTATTTGCGCCAGTTGTAATTGCAGGAACGCCAATACCTTTGAGTGATGACCAAGTGAGTGGCGGATTACCAATTGGATTTAATTTCGATTACTTTGGTAACACTTATTCAACGTTCTATACATCTTCAAATGGATTTATATCTTTTGACCCTTTTGTAAGCAATGGATGTTGTTCTGGAGGCTTTTTGCCAAATAATGATGGCGTAAATAATGTGATTTCTTATAATTGGAATGACTTATACCCACCTGGAGCTGGATTAATATCCTATCAAACAATAGGTGTTTCACCAAATCAAAAATTAGTTGTCGAATTTAGTGGTCTTCCTCATTGTTGTGGATCATCTGCTCCTTATAATACAGGACAAATAATTATTTATGAAACAAGTAATATTATTGAAATTCATAGTGCCGAAGTATCAAATGACGGTTCTGTTCACACGCAAGGAATTGAAAATGCAAATGGAACAATAGCATACGCTGTAGCATCAAATAATCAAACGAACTTTACATTAATTAATGATTATGTAGCATTTATACCGACTCCAGGAAACTCAGACGCTTGTGGAATCGCTACAACAACTGTAGATATTTCAACTTTCGATTGCACAAACGTAGGTCCTAACACTGTTACTTTAACTGTTACGGATGTTAATGGTAATGCTTCAACTTGTACATCCATTGTTACAGTTGAAGACAATGTGGCTCCAGTAGCTGTTTGTCAAAACATCACAATTGCTCTTGATGGATCAGGAAATGCTTCAATTACAGCCGCCATGATTGATGGTGGTTCAACTGACGCTTGTGGAATTCTTTCACTTGCTGCTTCTCAAACAGTTTTCAACTGTGGTAATATTGGAGCAAACACTGTAACATTAACAGTTACTGATGTGAATGGTAATAGTTCAACGTGTAACGCAACTGTTACAGTTCAAGATTTCTTCGCACCAGTTGTAACGTGTCCTGCGAATGTTATCGTAAGTGCTGACCCAGGAGTTTGTTCTGCAAGCTTCGTAGCATACGGAACTGCAAC
The DNA here is from genome assembly GCA_044377625.1 of Crocinitomicaceae bacterium. Taxonomy (GTDB): domain Bacteria; phylum Bacteroidota; class Bacteroidia; order Flavobacteriales_D; family Crocinitomicaceae; genus M0103. Next base: position 8,796 of record JBILYS010000420.1, on the reverse strand, counting down.
AGCTACTGATAATTGTACAGGTGCAATAATTACAAACAATGCTCCTACAATATTCCCATTAGGCGTTACAAACATAATTTGGACAGCAACAGATGGTTTCGGTAATATTGGAACATGTGTTCAAACAGTAACTGTAATCGATTCTGAGAATCCAACTATTACGTGCCCTTTAGCGCTTACTGTTTCTGCTGATGCTGGCTCATGTGTCGCAACTGCACCTATATTAGGTGTTCCAGTAACAAATGATAATTGTTCTGTATATACTGTAACAAACGATGCTCCTGCAACATTCCCACTTGGAATGACAACGGTAACATGGACAGTAACAGATTTCCAAGGAAATTCAGCAATCTGTACTCAAAACGTAACTGTAGTAGATACTGAATTACCGTTGATTACATGTGCACCGGCTATCAGTGTTCCTGCTAATCTTGGCACTTGTACCGCTGTTGGTATTGTATTGACTGCACCTGCAACATCTGATAACTGTTCAATTTTATCTGTAACAAATGATGCTCCTTTAACATATCCTTTAGGTACTACAACGGTAACTTGGACTATAACAGATGGTTCTGGAAATACAGCAACTTGTACACAAAATGTAACTGTTCTTGATACTCAATTACCAGTTATTACTTGTCCAACAAATATTACTATTCCTGCAGATACTGGAATTTGTACGACTGCAATTATTGCTTTAGGTACACCTGCAACTTCTGATAACTGTTCAATATTATCTATTTCAAATAACGGTGTAGCACCATATGCTCTTGGTACAACAACAGTTACATGGACAATAATTGATGGTTCTTCTAATTCTGCAACATGTACTCAAACCGTAACCGTTATAGATACTCAATTACCAACTATTACTTGTCCTGCACCAGTTGCAGTATTCGCTGATGGTGGATCTTGTGTTGCTGCGCTAGTGGCACTTGGAACTCCAACAACAGGAGATAATTGTTCAATTGCATCTGTAGTAACCAATGCACCAGTTTCTTATCCTTTAGGAATGACAACTGTAACTTGGACCATAACTGATGGTTCTGGAAATACTGCTACTTGTGCACAAACTGTAACCGTAACGGATAATCAATTGCCAACAATCGCTTGTCCTGCAAACGTGACAGTGAACGCAGGATTTGGTTTATGTTCAGCTAATACTGTTGCTCTTGGAACTCCTGTAACTGCTGATAATTGTTCTGTTGCTTCAGTAACAAACAACGCTCTTGCAGTTTATCCAGTTGGAACAACAAACGTTACTTGGATTGTAACTGATGGATCAGGAAATACTGCCTCATGTGTTCAAACAGTAACTGTTTTAGATACTCAAAATCCTACAATTGTTTGCCCAGCGCCAATTACTGTTCCTGCTGATTTTGGAACATGTGTAGCTCTTGCTTCTGGTGTAACATTAGGAACTCCTGTAACTACTGACAATTGTTCTGTTGCTTCTGTAACAAACGATGCACCTGTATCTTTCCCATTAGGAAATACTACTGTGACTTGGACTGTAACAGATGCTTCTGGAAATACTGCAACTTGTACTCAAATTGTAAAAGTGGATGATACACAATTACCAACTATTATTTGTCCGGCTTCAGTTAGTGTTTTTGCCAATGCTGGATCGTGTATTGCAACAGGTGTAGTTCTTGGAACTCCAACAACTGCGGATAACTGTTCAATTGCATCTGTTGTAAACAATGCGCCTGTTACTTATCCTTTAGGATTAACTACGGTAACTTGGACGATAACTGATGGTTCAGGTAATGTTGCAACTTGTACGCAAACCGTGACTGTAACGGATAATCAATTACCAACAATAACTTGTCCAGTGGCAGTAACAGTTCCTGCAAATCTTGGAACGTGCACTGCAACAGGTGTTGCATTAGGTTTGCCAACCACTGCAGATAATTGTTCAGTAGCTTCTGTTACAAACAATGCTCCTGCAACGTATCCATTAGGAACAACAAACGTAACGTGGGTTGTAACTGACGGATCTGGTAATACTGCCTCTTGTGTTCAAGTTGTTACTGTTTTAGATACTCAATTCCCGGTTGTGACTTGTCCAGCTAACATCACTGTCAATTCAAACTTCGGTTCTTGTGTTGCAACTGGTGTTGTTCTAGGATCGCCTGTTACTTCTGATAATTGTTCTGTTGCTTCTGTAATAAACAATGCTCCTGGAGCATTTAATCTTGGAACAACAAACGTTGTTTGGACCGTAACTGATGGTTCTGGAAATGTTTCAACATGTACACAAACAGTAACCGTATTGGATGTTCAACCTCCAACAATTGTTTGTCCAGTAGCGATTACAGTTCCAGCAAACATTGGAACATGTAATGCAGTAGGTGTTGTTTTAGCAATTCCAGTAACTGCTGATAATTGTACTGTTGCTTCTGTTACAAATAATGCTCCTGTTTCTTATCCACTTGGTGCGACTATCGTAACTTGGACTGTAACAGATGGTTCAGGTAACACTTCTTCTTGTACACAAGTAGTAACTGTAACTGATACACAACTTCCAACAATAGCTTGTCCTGCAAATATTACAGTTTCTTCAAATGCTGGAACGTGTATTGCAACAGGTGTTGCTTTAGGAACTCCTACAACAACTGATAATTGTTCAGTTGCAACAGCTGTAAATAACGCTCCTGCATTCTATCCTTTAGGAACAACAACTGTTGTTTGGACTGTGACAGATGGATCAGGAAATCTTTCAACATGTTTGCAAACTGTAACTGTAACCGATACGCAATTACCAACAATTACTTGTCCTCCATCATTTACTGTTGCAGCTAACGCTGGACAATGTGTTGCGACTGGTGTTGTAATAGGTAATCCAACAACTGCTGATAACTGTTCAGTAGCAACAATAACGAATAATGCTCCTGTTACTTATCCATTAGGAATTACAACAATCACTTGGGTTGTTACTGATGGATCTGGAAATACAGCATCATGTACTCAAACAATAACGGTTGTTGATAATCAACTTCCAACAATTACGTGTCCTGTAGCTGTTATAGTTCCTGCAAATCTTGGAACTTGTACTGCAACTGGTGTAGCTCTTGGTTTACCATTAACAGCTGATAACTGTTCTGTTGCTTCTGTAACAAACAATGCACCTGTTGCTTTCCCATTAGGAAACACAACTGTTGTTTGGACTGTAGTTGATGGTTCTGGAAATACAGTTACTTGTACGCAATTAGTGACAGTATTAGATACTCAAATGCCAACAATCACTTGTCCTGCTAACGTAACAGTTAGTGCAGGTGGTGGAAGTTGTTCAGCTTCGGTTGTTGCACTTGGTACACCAATCACTGCTGATAACTGTTCTGTTGCTTCTGTATCGAACAATGCACCTGCTACTTACCCATTAGGAAATACAACTGTTGTTTGGACGGTAGTTGATGGTTCTGGTAACACAGTAACATGTAATCAAACTGTAACAGTAATTGATACTGAAAATCCAGTAATCTCTTGTTCATTCCCTATTACAGTTCCTGCTAATATTGGAACTTGTACTGCATCTGGTGTTTCACTTGTAATGCCTTTAGGTTCTGATAACTGTTCTGTGTTGTCAATTACAAACAATGCTCCTGTTGCATACCCATTAGGTAATACAACAGTGACTTGGACAATTACTGACGGTTCTGGAAATACTTCAACGTGTGGTCAAACTGTAACGGTGATTGATACTCAAGCTCCTTCAATTGTTTGTCCTGCTCCTGTGACATTTGCTGCGAACTTTGGTTCTTGTATGTCGTCAAGTGTAATACTTGGAACACCAACAACTGCTGATAACTGCTCTGTTGCTTCTGTAACAAGTAATGCTCCTGCAACATTCAACGTTGGAAATACAAACGTTGTTTGGACTGTAACAGATGGTTCTGGAAATACTACTACGTGTATTCAGGTTGTAACTGTTCTCGATACGCAATTGCCAACAATCGTATGTTCTGTTGCGGTAACTGTACCTGCTGATATGGGTGCTTGTTTCGCTTCTGGTGTAGCTTTAGGTTCACCGTTATCATCTGATAACTGCTCTGTGGCTTCCGTAACGAACAATGCTCCTGCAACATTCCCATTAGGAAATACAACAGTGACTTGGACAGCTACTGATGCTTCTGGAAATGTTTCAACATGCACACAATTAGTTACAGTGTTAGACACTCAAAATCCTACAATAGTTTGTGCTCCTGCTGTTTCAGCGAATAATGATCCAGGTCAATGTTCAGCTGTTATTGTTTTGGCAATGCCACTTACTGCTGATAACTGTTCGGTTGCTTCTGTTGTGAACAATGCTCCTGCTGCGTTCCCTGTTGGAACTACTTCAGTAATTTGGACAGTAACAGATGGTTCTGGAAATACTTCAACATGTACGCAAATGGTAACTGTTATCGATAACGAATTACCTACAATCAATTGTACTGCAGATATTACAGTAAACAATGTACCAGGTAACTGTGGACGTATTGTAAACTACACATTACCAACGTATGTTGACAACTGTTTAGTTGCAGTAATGGTTCAGTCTGATAACTCAGGTCTTGGTTCTGGAGATTGGTTCCCAATTGGAACAACTGTTCAAACATATACTATGACTGATATGGCGGGTAACTCCGTTTCTTGTAGCTTCAATGTTACAGTGAATGATAACCAAGCGCCAATTATTACAAATTGTCCTACAAATATGAATGCTTATTCTACAACTGATAATTGTGATGCTCAAGCATTCTGGGGAGTTCCTGTAGCGACTGATAACTGTCCTTCTGGATTGACAATGACTTCTAATATGTCACCAGGAGTTATGCTTCCTTTAGGTTCTTATGTAGTAACTTATACTGCAACGGATGATTATGGAAACAGTACAACTTGTTCATTCTCTATCACTGCAATGGATACAATTTCTCCTGCAATGATTGAGCTTCCTACAATTGATGCTAGTTGTTCAGTTACTTTGGCAACACCAAGAACTGACGATAATTGTTCAGGTCAACTTGTTGGAACAACAACTACTGTATTCCCAGTTACAGCGTTAGGTATTACACCAGTAACTTGGACATTTACAGATGCAAGTGGTAACACGACAAATGTTGTTCAATACATTAATTTAGATGGAGTAGTGGACGCAACAGTTACTGTTGTTGATGCATATACATTAATGGCGAACAACAGTTCTCCAGGTGCAACTTACCAATGGACAAATTGTACAACTGGTGTAATCATCGGTGGTGCAACGAACCAAACATTCTCTCCATATACAAATGGAATGTATGCGGTAACTGTTTCTGAGGAAGGTTGTTCAGATGCTACTTCAGTATGCTACGAAATCAATTCTCTTGGAATTGAAGACCTTTCAATTGAAGAATTGACTATCTATCCTAACCCTTCTATGAGTGGTAACTTCACAATCAACTACAGTGGTGAAATCACGAAAATTGAAATGGTGGACATGATTGGAAGAATCATTTCTATGTCAGTTGACTTAGAAAATGGAACAGTTAACGGATCTGACTTAGCATCTGGTAAATATGTGATGTTAATTCACACAGATAACCAAGTTGTTTCAAGAGAAGTTGTGATTATTAAAGATTAAGAATAAAAATAAAGGGTGGTCGCTTTGATCACCCTTAAACAATTGAATTATGTTTTCAAAAACACCAAAACAAACCGGTATGAAATCAAATTTTACCTCAAGAATGTTTAAGAATTTAGTTCTGACTGTATTGACTTTATTGTCAGTTCAGTTTGGGAATGCACAGACTTATACTTTTACTAATGCTTCAGCTACAGGTCGTTTTGGTCCTACTCAGGCACAATGTAATGCTGCCTATGGAGCTGGAGTGGTAACAGTTACAACTCAAGGAATACAGGAATGGACAGTACCTACAACTGGGAATTATAATATTAAAGCAGTTGGTGCTGGTGGAGGTCAGCCTACATTAACTGGTCAACTTGGTGGAAGAGGAGCAGAAATGAATGGTGAAGTGTTTTTAACAGCTGGTCAAATTCTTAAAATAGTAGTTGGACAGCAAGGTTTAGCTAATCAATATACTTCGTCTGGAGGTGGAGGTTCTTTTGTTACTTTAAATGATAATACTCCATTTGTTATTGCTGGAGGAGGAGGAGGAGGAGGAGACTCTGGAGGAAATGGTTTTAATGCTTCAATAGGAACATCAGGAACATTTGGATACCCTGGTTTTGTGCCAGGTGTTGGTGGTTTTGGATCGGTTGACCCTTCTAATGGTGGATGGGGACAATCAGGAGCAGGACTTTTAGGAAATGGGAATAGTACTGCATTATGGTGCTATGAAATGGGTGCAGTTGCTTTAGGTTTTATTAATGGCGCCATTGGATCTGAAGGAAATACTGCTTGTGGATTTGCTCCTGGTTCTTGTACTAACGCTCCTGGTTCTTTCGGAGGTGGAGCACAAGGTGCATGTAATGGCGGCGGCGGCGGCGGCGGCTATTCTGGTGGAGCTGCTGGTGGTGGTGGTGGTGGTTCTTTTAATGGAGGTGCTAATCAAATTAATTTAGCTGGAGTAAACGCAGGAATGGGAAGTGTGATTATTACACGCTTAGCTGGTGGTTCTCCCGAAATGAACGTTTTAGGAAATGGAACCTCAATTGTTGATGGAGATGTTACTCCAGATACAGCAGACGATACCGATTTTGGCAGTGTTTTGACTTGTTCTGGAACAATAGTAAAAACGTTTACTATAGAAAATATTGGAACATCAGATTTAACACTTACCACACCGTTTACTGTTACAGGGGCAGGTTTTTCTGTGTCTTTACCTTTGGCAACTGTTATTCCAAGTTTAGGTTCAACTACTTTTGATGTGACATTTGACCCTAGTGTCGATGGAGTTACGGCTGGCACAATTTCTATAGCTAATGATGACAGTGATGAGAATCCTTATAATTTCTCTATTCAAGGAACTGGTTTAGCTGATGTAACTGCTCCTGTACCTTCAAGTAATCTTTTACCTGCTGCACCTGCTTCGGCATTGGCAAATGTTCCTGAAGCACTTAATTATAAGGTAGCATATGAATTGTCTATTGATAATGCAACAAGTTATATTAATGGGGCAAACTATACGGTTGATAATTCTGGAGTTATTGGATCTAACCACACACGTGTTGCATATTACATGGAATTAGATGGTCAATGGGTTTGGGTTTCAATGGACGATTTTGCAGGAGGAAGTTTGCCTGCTTTGGCAATACCAAATATCACAACGAATAATACGGTATTTGACCAAACAGTTGCAAACATGAATGTTATGTCAAATGTTGGAGGTGTTGTAACTGGTTCTGGTATATTAACTGGTAATATTGAGATGTGGAGATTTGATTATTCGACAACTACGAATAACGGTATTGGTGGAAATGGAGGAATATATGATTTTGATGATGCGAATGCCGGAGCTGGTCAATTTGGATCGTTCCAGGTGCATAATTATGGTGCCTCTCAAACACTTTTTGCATTAAATCAATTTAATCAAGTTGGACCAAAAGATTTAGGTATTGGAAACGGACCTGGACAACCAGATTGGACATTTAGTGCCAACTCAAATACATATACAAACAAGAAATTATACATTTTAGTAAACAATACGGCAAGTGGCTTACCAAATTTAAATGCTGAATGCAGTTTAACACCGGTTGCGCCAACTGCTCTTGATAACTGTGCAGGTGTCGTTACTGGTACAACTGGAACTGCTTTTCCAATTACAGCACAAGGAACTACAACCGTGACTTGGACATACGATGATGGAAATGGTAATACGGCTACACAAGCACAGAATGTTGTAATTTCTGATGTAACACCACCAGTTATCACTTGCCCAGCAAATATTTCAGTGAACAATGATCCTGGAGTTTGTAATGCTGCCGTAACTTATGTTGCTCCAATCGGAACAGATAATTGCGCTGGTGTGATTACAACCCAAACAGATGTCACAGGACTTTCTTCTGGGTCATCTTTCCCTATAGGAACAACTATATTAGAATATACAACAACCGATGTTGCGGGAAATACGGACGTATGCTCATTTACTGTTACAGTAAATTCCCCAGAAATCGACGTTCAAGGAAATGCCCTTTCAATTGTAAATGGAGATGTAACGCCATCCTTAACAGATAATACGATTATGGGTAATGTTCTAGTATGTACTGGAACAGTTTCTCAAACATATACCATTTTTAACAATGGAACTTCTAATTTAAATTTAGGTGCTGTTACTTTAACAGGTGCAAACTTTATTGATTTCACATTAACAACTCCACCTAGTTCACCAGTTTTACCTGGAACTACAACTTCATTCACAGTAACATGTGATCCATCAGTTGTTGGAAATAGAAATACAACAGTTACAATTCCTAATAATGATTGTAATGAAAGTCCTTATACATTCTTAATTCGTTGTATTGGTGATGCTGATTTAACAGCACCAACTGTAACTGCAAGTACTGATGTTGTTACAACTACTTCTGCTGATGGAACTGGGAATTGTACAAGTTCAATCGCAATCGTTGATGCGTTATTCAATGATAATTGTCCGAGTGTATTGTCGTGGGTAATGACTGGTGCATATTCAGGCTCTGGATTTGGTCAAGTTGGTACTTTTGCTTTTCCAAGTGGTGTTACAACAATTACCTACACGTATACAAACACAGTTGGTGGAGCATCCGCTTCTGACGCAATGACCGTAACCGTTACAGATAATGAATCACCTACAGTTACATCTGTTGGGAATGTTGTTACTACAACATCTGCTGATG
>JBILYS010000228.1:0-3900 GCA_044377625.1 Crocinitomicaceae bacterium | reverse complement strand
GCCCCATGTCCATTATTGGTCAACATGGTTATGGCAGGCAAAAAAGGTGTTAAATCTGGAGAAGGTTTTTATTCTTGGACACACGGCACAAAAGACCTTGTCGTAGCAACGAATTTTAAGAAATAAATTGCTTGAAATATATTGAAAGCCATCGGTCAGCTGACAGATGGCTTTTTTTTATTTAAACAAATCCGTCATCACTGCTCCACACGAAACAGGATTGTTAAAATGCAACATTTCAGAAATAGTTTTACTGATGTCAATTTGCTCGTAACGATTTGATAAAGTAACATTCGTTTTGAAATCCGGTCCTAAAGCAACTAAATAAATTGCTCTACACCCTTCACAATTATCCCCATGATTCACAAAACCATTTTTGTGACCTTCGGTGTGTCGACCATGATCGTTTGTAATAAACAAAGTCGTTTTGTCCTTATAAATTGAATCCGATTGAATAAAGTTCCATAATTCCAACGCAATTTTATCCGTGTTTTTTATAGCTTCCAAATATTCTGGCCATTCATTTTGATGACCACGAACATCAACTTCCAACAAATTAATTAACGACAATTTAGGATGATATTGTTTCAACAATAATTGCGCATTTCTCCATGTTTTATTGTCGTTCTCATAACCAAAACCTGTTCCATCTGTTCCGCAAAATTGAGAAGGAGTATGTTGATCATGCCATGTTTTATTTTGTGTATTTGCTAGAATACTCAATTTACCTTTGCTCGTTATAACCCAAGCCTGTGTTGAATCTAAATTTTTCTCTTTCAAAAAGAATTGAAACATGGACGGTTTTTTTGGCAATTCCAATCCCATATTATTGATCTTCTGATAATAGCCAGTTGTAATCGCAGTGTGACCAGCATTCGTGTAGGTTGGACCTTCATTTCTGAAATAAGGAACTAACACGCCTTGTGGTGCTAACACATTTGCCAAATTAGGAATATATTGATGGGTCGAATCTCCAAATGTTTCTGTTAAACGCGGTCCATCAATAACCAATACGATTACATATTCTGATTGATACTTTTTGTCGGTTGGCAATTCCTGATCATCTTCTTTCCGAAAGGAGAAAAACAGTGTTGAAAGAATAACTACAGAAAATAGCAGTTTATAGTGAATTTGAATTTTCTTCATACTTATTTATGGGAATTTAGGAAACTTTTGAAAATCAGGATTTCTTTTTTCCAAAAATGCATGCTTCCCTTCTTGTGCTTCTTCTGTTAAATAATACATTAATGTTGCGTCACCAGCGAGCTCCATGATTCCATGTTGACCATCCAATTCTGCATTCAATCCACGTTTAATCATTCTGATTGCCAACGGACTTCTTTTTAAAATAGTTTCACACCACGCAATTGTTGTGTCTTCTAATTCAGTAAAAGGAACAACTTTATTGACCATTCCCATCGTTTCAGCTTCAACAGCAGTATATTGCTCACATAAAAACCAGATTTCACGCGCTTTTTTCTGTCCAACACATCGCGCTAAATAAGAAGAACCAAATCCTCCATCAAAACTTCCAACTTTTGGCCCAGTTTGACCAAAACGAGCATTTTCAGAAGCGATTGTTAAATCACAGACCACATGCAATACGTGTCCACCACCAATAGCATAGCCATTCACCATTGCAATTACGGGCTTAGGCATAGAACGTATAGCCTTGTGTAAATCCAAAACATTTAAACGAGGTACTCCATTTTCTGAAATATAGCCACCGATTCCTTTCACATTTTGATCACCACCAGAACAAAATGCTTTATCGCCTGCTCCGGTCAAAATAATAACACCGATATCATTTCTTTCTCGACACGTATTCATCGCTTCAAGCATCTGCATATTCGTTTCAGGGCGAAAAGCATTGTAAACTTGAGGACGATTAATTGTAATTTTTGCTATTCCTTCGAAAAATTCAAACTTAATATCTGAATAATCTTTAATGGTAGACCAATTTCGTTTTGACATGTATTCTTTATTTTAATTCAAAATTAACAATTGAAGCTGAATTTTACTTCGTTTTTAAGATTTATACGCTTTAAATTAACGTTTACATTTCATCATCTTCAACTTCTCCAGGTAACTCCAAAGCTTTTACAGCTTGAATAGCGTTTCCAGCAATTCCCCTTATGCTTGCGTGCATATCAATCGTATTGGTAATTACTTTATCCAATTGTTTTTCACGTTCTTTCCAAATTCGTTGCATGGCTCTTTTCTCACTATCAAGTCCGTTTTTCATTGACTCAAAACCTTCCACAATTGCTTCAACTTGCATTCTAAAATTGTTACTTGTGAGATAGTCATAAAGTAAATGCATTTTGTCTCCTTTGTTTTCTTGCGAACTAACAGCAGAACTAATTTGAACAATCGATTCTCTTAAAACGGCACACAAACTTTTAAATTCGGTGTAATTGCAAATCCAAATTCCATCTTTTAACCCCATGCGTTCCATTCCTGCAGGCATCACTTCAGTCACTAAAACTCCAATATTGGAACCTTTAACACGGATATCAGTTTTGAATTTTTCTATCCAAGAAGGTTGAAAATCTTTTGTGCGTTTACTTTCATAGTAAATCGAACCACAATTTTGATTCGTTCGTGTATTCACAATTTGAATGCAATCCCCTCCTCGTTGTCCCTTTTTAATCTCTTCAATTGTATCTAAAGGAAATTGTGCTGCTAACCATTCTTCAATCGCTAATTCTTGCACTTCGCCTTGCATTTGCATCGAACCTTGTTCTTGCTTGCGTTTCATTTCTTCAACCAATGCTTTTTGGTCGTCAATTTTCTTTTGAAATTCTTTAAATTTCAATTCGTTTTTTTCTTCTTCCGATTTACGAATTTTTTCTTTTTCGATCTGTAATTGATCGTTCAAACGTTTTTGCGCATCGGCTTCAGCTTGTTCTTTTAGCTCACCCTTTTCACGTTTAAGCTTTTCAATTTCTATTTTCGTTAAATTGAGTTCCTTTAATTTCTCTGATTTTTCGTTCAATTCAGTTTGAAGTGCTTGAAATTGCTCCGTTTGTTCTTCAGCTAATTTGATTTTTAACTTTTCCTCAATTGATTTCTTTTCTTCTTTTATTTTTTTGTCAAATCGATCTTGAAACAATTCATTTTCTTGCTTTTTCTTAACTTCAAAATCGTCCTTTGCCCTATTCAATTTCTCGAATTCAGATTCAAATTTTTTCTTTTCTTCAGTTAATTTCCGATTATATTCTTGTTTAATTTCATCTTCTAACTGATGAGAAAGAATATCTTGAACATCGATAGAAGTTCCACAATTCGGACATTTAATTTGAGAGTTATTTTGCATTGTAATTTCGATTCTTTATTTCAGGTATTTTTTGTTTTTCACTTCTTGTAGGACTAACATTTGTTGAATAGCAATTTGATTTAATTTCAATAATCTATCAGATTGAGATATATTTTCTTGAATAAATACAGCATTCAGATTTTCTAAATTCGACAAACATATTAACTCATCCATTGATGCATAATCTCGCATGTTTCCTTTTAAAGTTGGATTATTTGTTTGCCATTCCTTCGCTGTTAATCCAAACATTGCAACGTTCAAAACATCAGCTTCATTTGCATAGATTATAGAAGTTTGTTTGGAGGAAAGTTCATTCGGAATTAGGTTGTGCTTAATAGCATTTGTATGAATTTGATAATTGATTTTTGCAAGTTCTCTTTTTGCCGACCAGCCAATTAATTTATGTTCTTCTTCTTTTAGACGTTGGAATTCTTTGACAATATATAATTCAAATTCAACTGAAATCCAACTTGCAAACTTAAAGGCAATATCTTTATGAGCATATGTACCACCGTATCTTCCTGATTTCACAATGAATCCATTGGCATTTGTTGAATTTATCCATTTTAACGGTGATAAAG
>JBILYS010000227.1:0-3902 GCA_044377625.1 Crocinitomicaceae bacterium | reverse complement strand
GTATTCTTGGTCAAATGGTGCAACGACTGAAGATCTCTCAGCTTTACCAGCAGGAATATATACCGTTACGGTTACAGATGCGAATGGCTCTATAGGTGGCTGTACAGCAACAACTTCAGCAACAATTACACAACCTTTGGCGGCATTAACCGTATCTGCCACTCAAACGAATATTTTGTGTTTTGGTGCATCGACTGGGGCAATTGACTTAACACCATTAGGAGGAACTTCACCGTATACTTATTTGTGGAGCAATGGCGCAACGACCCAAGATTTGTCTTCAATTTCTGTTGGAACCTATACTGTTACTGTTACAGATGCTAATGGAAATGCTGGAAGTTGCGCCGCGACTACTACTGTTACAATTACACAACCAACAGCTCCTTTAACATTGACATCAACGAAAGTGAATGTTTTATGTAATGGAGGATTAACTGGTTCAGTCAATTTATCTCCAGCTGGCGGAACGGCACCATATAACTTTGTTTGGTCCAATGGAGCAGTAACAGAAGATTTGATTGGTTTGGCCGCAGGAATTTATACTGTTACAGTGACCGATGCTAATGGATTAACAGGAGGTTGTACCGCAACAACTTCAATCACAATTACACAGCCTGCTGCTCCAGTTACGGTATCTACAACACAAACAAACGTTCTATGTTTTGGTGCATCAACGGGAGCAATCAATTTGACCGCTGCTGGCGGAACAGCACCTTATTCATATGTTTGGAGCAATGGAGCAATAACTGAAGATTTAACAGTAATTCCAGCTGGAACATATACTGTAACAGTAACTGATGCGAATGGCTCAGTTGGCGGTTGTACAGCAACAACTTCAGTTACAATTACACAACCAGCAGCAGCTTTAACTATTTCAAGTACTCATGTTAATGTTCTTTGTAATGGGGCAATTACTGGTTCAATCGATTTAACACCAGCAGGAGGGACAGCGCCTTATACGTATTCTTGGAGTAACGGTGCAACAACGCAAGATATTACGAATTTACCAGCGGGTTCATATACAGTCAATGTTCATGATGCAAATGGTATTGCAGGATCATGTGCGGCTGTTGCAACAATTATAATTACACAACCAGCGGCTCCATTAACGTTAACCTTTTCAAAAGTAGACATTTTGTGTAATGGAGGAAATACTGGTTCTATCAATTTAACTCCCGCTGGCGGAACAGCACCTTACACCTTTTCATGGTCGAATGGTGCAACATCAGAAGATTTGGTAGGGTTGACTGCTGGAACTTACACAGTATCTGTGACAGATGCAAATGGCTCAACAGGAGGGTGTGCTGCTTCTACAACTATTACAATCACACAACCAGCAGCTCCAGTAACATTAAATACTTCTCAAACAAATATTTTATGTAATGGAGGAAATACAGGTGCTATCAACTTAACAGTCGCAGGAGGCACTTCCCCTTATTCTTATGTGTGGAGCAACGGAGCAACTACCGAAGACTTAACAATTTTAATTGCAGGAACTTATACTGTAACGGTAACGGATGCGAATGGCTCAACTGGAGGATGTACTGCAACTGCAACAGTTATAATTACTCAACCAGCCGCACCTTTATCTTTAACTTTTACACAAACCAACGTTTTGTGTAACGGTGCTTTAACTGGAGCGATTAACCTAACACCTGCAGGAGGAACCTTACCATATACTTATACATGGAGCAATGGTTCAACCTCTCAAGATATTAATGGCTTGGCAGCTGGAACATATACTGTGAATGTGCACGATGCAAATGGTTTAGCTGGAGGTTGTGCCGCAACAGCAACTATCACAATCACACAGCCAACTGCATTAACTCAAACTATTTCAGCTTTCATTTATCCTTCAGGAACTAACATTAGCTGTTTCGGATTGTCAAATGGAAGTGTAAACTTAACAATAGGAGGCGGCGCACCAGGATATTCATATGTATGGTCGAATGGTGCAATAATAGAAGATTTAACGAATGTCTCAGCCGGAAGTTATTCAGTAATTGCAACGGATTTAAATGGTTGTACAATTACATCATCCATTAACTTAACACAACCATTGATTTTAACATCGGGTGTTGTGCCTTCGCTTTATGCAGGTGGTTACAATTTAACAGGTTGCGCAAACAACGGAACAATTGACTTAACAGTTGGAGGAGGGAATCCAGCTTATACATATGCTTGGTCGAATGGTGCAACAACTCAAGATTTATCTGCTTTGCCAGCTGGAGCTTATTCTGTAACAGTTACAGATTTGAATGGTTGTCAAACAATAAGTTCGATAACATTAACAACTCCTCCTCCTTTAACGCAAGCAATTTCAGCATTTACTTATCCTAGTGGAACAAATATTAGCTGTTTTGGCCTGTCAAATGGTTCAATTGACTTAACAATCAATGGTGGAACACCACTTTATACCTATTTATGGTCAAACGGTGCCACATCTCAAGATTTAACAAATGTCCCAGCTGGAACTTATACTGTAACTGTTACAGATTTGAACGGTTGCACGATAACATCTTCAATTACTTTAACGCAACCACCAGCTTTAACTTCAGCACTTGTTTCTTCAGTTTATGGTGCATACAATGTTTCAGGATGTGTTGCCGACGGATTTATTGATTTGACAGTTGTAGGAGGAAACCCGGGATACACTTATGCTTGGTCAAATGGTGCCTTAACACAAGACATTTCATTGCTAATAGCAGGAAATTACATTGTGAATGTAACAGATGTGAATGGATGTATTACTTCAAGCAGTATAACATTAACGCAACCATCAGGTTTAACTCAAAGTATTTCGGCAACAACTTTCCCAAGTGGAACAAATATTAGCTGTTTTGGATTAAGTGATGGAAACATTGATTTGACCATAGGCGGAGGTAATTCACCATATACATATTTGTGGAATACTGGAGCTACAACACAAGATTTAACGAATGTTGCAGCTGGAACATATAGTGTTGTAATTACGGATTTAGTTGGTTGTCAAATATCAAGTTCAATCACATTAACACAGCCGTTACTTTTAACTCAAACTATTTCAGCGGCAGTTTATCAAAGTGGAACGAATATCAGCTGTTTCGGTTTATCAGATGGTTCGATAGATTTAACAATTAATGGAGGAAACCCGGTCTACACTTATTCTTGGTCTAATGGAGCAACGACTCAAGACTTAACGAATATTCCTTTTGGAACATACAATGTATTAGTAACGGATGTGAATGGCTGTAATGTTCCTTCAACAATCACCTTGGTTCAACCCGCTGCTTTAACACAAAGTTTAACGGCATCAACATTCCTAAGTGGAACAAATATTAGTTGTTTCGGATTATCAGATGGTAATGTTGATATCACAATTGGCGGCGGAAACCCAGGCTATACTTATTCTTGGTCAAATGGAGCACTAACACAAGATTTAACGAATGTGCCAGCAGGAGTTTATAATGTTTTGGTAACAGACCAAAATGGTTGTACAATTTCAACTGGTGTAACACTTACTCAGCCACCAGCATTAACTCAAGCGATATCTTCTCCTATCTTTCCAAGTGGAAATAATATTAGTTGTTTTGGGTTAAGTGATGGTTTGGTAGATTTAACAATTGGTGGAGGAAATCCGGGTTATACATATTTATGGTCAAACAGTTCAACTACCCAAGATTTAGCTGCAATTCCAGCAGGAACCTATTCAGTTACTGTTACAGATGTAAATGGTTGTACGATTCCTTCAACAATAACATTGACGCAACCTACAGCATTAACACAATCGATTAGCGCTACAATTTACCCAAGTGGAACAAACATTAGCTGCTTTAGTTTAAGTGATGGTAACGTTGATTTAACGATAAATGGTGGAAGTCCAATATATTCATATGCTTGGTCAAACGGGACAATTACCCAAG
>JBILYS010000226.1:0-3908 GCA_044377625.1 Crocinitomicaceae bacterium | reverse complement strand
GGTATAGAAGCATATCCACAAAATGAAATTACAATCTATAACCGTTGGGGAAATATTGTTTATCAAAAAGCCAATTATGCAAATGAATGGGCTGGAGATAATATGAATGGAGAAGCATTACCAGATGCTACTTATTTTGTAATACTTACAGTATTTGCAACAGAAAATATCACATTAAAAGGATATGTTGATTTAAGAAGATAATTCATTGAAATAAAATAAAAAATAAAAACTATGAAAAAGATAATTTTAATATTCACAGCAATTGCACTTTGCTTATCAAATGCTTCAGCACAGCAGGATCCAATGGTGAGTCAATATATGTTCAATGGATTATATCTTAATCCAGCTTATGCCGGTTCACACGATTATTGGTCATCAACATTGAGTTACAGAAATCAATGGGTTGGTTTGGAAGGTGCACCTGAAACTGCAATTGCAGCAGTTGACGGGCGCATCGCTGACAAGAACATGGGATTGGGACTCATATTGTTACACGATAAAATCGGAGTAACAAGACAAAACACCGCCATTATAAATTATTCCTATCAAATAAAAACGGGTGCTAAATCAAAGTTAGCTTTAGGAATTAATGCTGGTGTTTCTCAGTTTAGTGCAAAATTGACTGACCTAACTGTTTGGGATCAAGACAATGTTTTTCAAAATGATCTAACCAGCCAATTGTTGCCACGTTTTGGAGTTGGAGTCTATCATTACGGGAAAAATCATTACGTTGGATTATCTATTCCAACACTTTTTGCTTATCAAAAAGATATGAATTTTAATTTTGATTTAAGCCGTTCTTCTTTTCTTAGAAGGCATTATCTACTAACGGCTGGTTATGTTTTTGAGACATCAAAAGACATCAAAATTAAGCCTTCCATTCTTTTAAAATATGTTCAAAATGCTCCACTTCAGGCAGATTTAAATTTAAGTGCAGTTTACAAGGATATGTATTGGATTGGAGTTTCCTATAGAACATATGATGCACTTGCAATTATTCTTGAATATCAAACTAACTCTTATTTTAGAATTGGTTATGCATATGATGTCACCCTTTCAAAATTGAGAAACTATTCATCAGGATCTCATGAGATTATGATTGGAATCGATTTTGGAAAAGATTTAGTAAAAGTTAAAACACCTCGATATTTTTAATTCAATACATTATGAGCACTAAAAACTACATAAAATCAATAAGCCTTATTCTACTTTTAGGTTTAAACTCTTGTATGAATTATCATATCAGAAAAGGAAATCGCTCTTTTGAGAACTTAGCTTATTCCGATGCAATTAAGCATTATGAAGCTGTTTATCCAGAATCTACAGATTCAGACGTAGAAATTAAACTTGCTGAATCTTATTTCAAAGTAGGTAATATCGATTCAAGTCTAGTTCTCTATTCAAATGCGCTTAAAAGGGGAAACAAAAACTCCAAATTGTATTTTAATTATGGTAAAACGCTAATGGAAAAAGGCCGCTATAAAGAGGCTGGTGACAATTTTAGTCTTTATCTCAAAGAATATAAAAATGATATCGTAGCAAAGATGCTATTGGCCTCGTGCAATTCAATTAATGAACATTTCATTGATACAACATTATACAAAATGAAGCCAATCATAGAAAACGAATTTAAAAATGCTTTCAGTATTATAGAATACCAAAATGGAGCCGTATTTGTAGCTGATAAAGAGGTCTTTTTTGGAAATAAAATCAATGCATGGACTGGGAATTCGTATCTCGATTTATACACAATGCGCAAAGATGCAGAAGGCAATTGGATCACGCCTCATTTACTCGCAGGCGACATAAATGGTAGATTTCATGAAGGTCCCGCTTGCTTTTCTGCGGATGGCAATACTGTTTATTTCACTCGCAGTAATTATAAAAAACGGAAGATGGTTGTAAATGAAAAGGATGAAAATAACTTAAAAATTTTCAAATCAACGTTGATTAATGGAAAATGGAAAAATTTAGAAGAATTTCCTTATAATAATGATGATTATTCAGTTGGTCATCCTTCCTTAACAAATGATGGTAAAACGTTATATTTTGTGTCCGACATGCCAGGTGGGTTTGGAGGGGCCGATATTTATAAATGCATATTTGAAAACAACGTGTGGACAAAACCGGAAAATCTTGGTTCGACAGTAAATACTTCAGGAAATGAGATGTTTCCATATATTCATGAAGATGGTGCTCTCTATTTTTCTTCTGATGCTCATAATTCATTAGGTGGATTAGATGTTTTCATTACTTATTTTAATGGAATACGTTGGGCAACCCCAGAAAACTTAAATTATCCAATAAATTCACAAAAAGATGATTTTGGTTTTTCGTTGAATGATGATAATAAAACCGGATTTGTTTCCTCGTCAAGAGAACAATCAGATAAAATGTATTCGTTCGATAAAGTGCCCCCTACTTTTAATTTGTATGGAATAGCTCATGAAAAAATCAGCAAAAAAGCAATAGAGGGCGTGGTTGTCGATATTACTAACTCCGCTACGGGAGAGGTTATAAGTCTTGTTAGTGATAATAAAGGTTCTTTTAAATTCAAACTACAACCTGAAACAAAGTACTTACTTTATTGCACAAAGTTTGGTTGTTTTTCAAAAACAGATCAAATCTCGACAATAGGTCTAAAACATTCTCAGGACTTCTTTGCTGATTTTGATGTTGAACCAATTGTTATTGGTAAACCAATCGTGTTAGAAAATATATATTATGACTTTGACAAATGGGACATTCGAGAAGATGCTGCAAAAGAATTAAATAAGTTAGTTAAAATTCTGAATGACAATCCAAATATTGAGATTGAAATGGGATCACATACAGATGCCAGAGGAAATGATAGATACAACGATGTTCTTTCAGACAAAAGAGCTATGGCAACGGTTAACTATTTGTTATCCAAAGGAATTCACCCATCCCGATTAACCTTTAGAGGTTATGGAGAAAAAGTTCTTGTGAATGAATGTAAAAATGATGTTAATTGTTCAGAAGAACAACATCAAGAAAATCGAAGAACGGAATTTAAGGTCACGAAAATCAGAAAGTAAGCATCAAAAAAAACCGAAGATTATTTCTTCGGTTGTTTTGATTAAAATCATTAAGAAATAATCTTCCCATCCCCCATCTCGATAATACGATCTGTTTTTTTAGCAAAATCTCCATCGTGAGTCACAACTAACAAAGACAAATGTTCTTCAACGGACAATTCTTTAAAAATATCAAAGACAATATCTGAATTTTTACTGTCCAAATTACCTGTTGGTTCATCCCCCATAATGATAGAAGGATTATTGATTAAGGCTCTTGCAATTGCCACACGTTGTTTTTGTCCACCTGAAATACGACTTGAAAGTTTTAAGGCTTGATCGTCAATCCCTAATAATTTAAGCTTCAACATCGCATCATGTTCAATTTCTTGATACGTTTTTATACCCAATTTCTTAGCAGGTAACATCACATTTTCTAAAACTGTAAACTCAGCTAGAAGGTAATGAAATTGAAAAACAAAGCCAATTTTCTCATTGCGAATGCGTGCCAATTTATCAGGAGTTTCACCAGAAATAAGTTGACCATCTAAGAATAATTTCCCCGTATAATCTGTATCCATGGTTGAAAGAATATACAACAACGTAGATTTTCCACATCCCGATTTCCCCATAATGGATACAAATTCTCCTTTTGCTATTTCAAAAGAAATATCATTCAAAATTTGAATCTCTACAGGTTTTTTGAAAGATTTAAAGATGTGTTCTGCTCTTAGTATTGCTTCCATTACTATTGCCCTCGGATTATATCAACAGGATCTATTTTCTCTGCCTTGCGCGAAGGAAAATATCCTGCGAAAAATGTGGAAATCATGGCGAAAGTAATTCCAATTATATAATACCCAATTT
>JBILYS010000028.1:0-11035 GCA_044377625.1 Crocinitomicaceae bacterium | reverse complement strand
AAAAAGGGAGAATCAATTTGATTCTCCCTTTTTCATAAATGAATATTTTTTACTCAAACTCGATCAATACAAATCCTTTTTCTACAACTTGGTTCGCCTCAGCAAAAATTGCTTTTACCGTTCCAACTCCTTCAGCTTTAAGAATATTTTCCATTTTCATCGCTTCCAAAGAAAGGATTTCGTCACCAATGTTTAACTCTTGTCCAACTGTTACTGAAACTTGAACGATACGTCCTGGCATAGGAGCTTGTAATTCCTTTAATTTTCGAACTTTTGGGATATCTAATCCTAAAGCAGAAATCAAATCATCTAATTCACCTTTTTTCTTTATTTCGAAAACACGCTGATTGATTTTAATTTTCAAAAAATTGTCTTCTGATTTATCTTCTAATAATTCTCCAAAAAATTTCTGTCCTTTATACGTTAATGTAAAGAATTGATGATCGTCCCATTTCAAAACAGAACCTTGCGACCCAATTACTTCCTTCCCATCAAAACTCCAAGTATTACTTACCATTTATCATGTATTTTATACAAAAATAACACAAAGAGATTCCCTTGCTGTATTTTCATGTAAAGAATTAAAAATAATTGTTCAGTTTTGTAGAAAGAATCTATAAAACATGAGAAAAAGTATTTATATCGTAATGCTGCTTTTAGTTGCCGCTTGTGGAACTAATAAACCAACCGATAACGGGGATTTAGGGAGTTCGGATGACAATGGTTGGGAATCTGACACGCTCTTGATTGATGAAGTTGAACAACAACGACCAGTTTATCAAGCAACAGAAACGGTTCTTACTGATTTGATTCATACAAAATTGGAAGTGAATTTCGATTGGACAATGTCACGAATGAATGGTGTTGCAACAATCACAGCAAAACCACATTTTTACGCATCTGACAGTTTAATCCTTGATGCAAAAGGAATGGATATTTTAAAAGTTCAAATCGATGGTGCTGATTTGAATTATGTCTCTGATTCGATGTATTTGAAAATTAAATTGAATAAAAAATACTCGCGTGCGGATAAATATACTGTTGTGATTGCATACGTTGCAAAACCTGATGAACGAATGACAGGGGGAAGCGCGGCAATAACTTCAGATAAAGGCTTGTATTTTATTAATCCAAAAAATGAGGATAAAACCAAAATGCCACAAATTTGGACGCAAGGAGAAACCGAATCAAGTTCAGTCTGGTTCCCAACAATTGATTCCCCAAACAGTAAAACAACGCAAGAAACATATATTACAGTAGAAAATAAGTACACTACCTTATCCAATGGGAAATTGGTTTCATCAAAAGTGAATGCGGATGGTACACGAACGGATTACTGGAAACAAGATTTGCCACACGCTCCTTATTTATTTATGATGGGTGTTGGGGAGTTTAAAGTTGTAAAGGATTTTTATACGCGTGCTGACGGAACAAAAATGGAAGTAAATTACTTCGTTGAACCAGAATGGGAGGCGTATGCGAAATCAATTTTTGGTGAAACTCCTGCGATGATTAAACATTTTTCTGAATTATTAGGGGTGGAATATGCTTGGGATAAATACCATCAAATTGTAGTGAGAGATTACGTTTCTGGCGCAATGGAAAATACAGGAGCAGTAGTTTTTGGAGATTATGTCTATAAAACAGACAGAGAATTACTGGATGAAAATGATCAATCGACTATTGCTCATGAATTGTTTCACCATTGGTTTGGAGATTTGGTAACATGCGAATCATGGTCCAATTTAACCTTGAACGAATCATTTGCAAACTATTCGCAGTATTTGTGGGACGAGCATCGATTTGGATTGGATGAAGCGGATTACCAAGCCGATAATGAAGCCGATGGTTATTACCAAACAGGTCAAATGCAAGGATACCATGATTTAGTATGGTTGGATTATGAGGATAAGGAGCAAATGTTTGATGGTCACTCGTATAATAAGGGTGGTCGAATTTTACACATGTTGCGCAATTACTTAGGCGATGAGGCTTTTTTCAAAGGAATTAGTAACTATTTAAATGCAAATAAATTCAAAGCGGCAGAGTTTCATCAATTGCGTTTGGCGTTTGAAGAAGTAAGTGGTGAGGATTTGAATTGGTTTTTTAATCAATGGTATTTGGGTTCTGGTCACCCAGTTTTGGAGGTCAATCAACAAATTGATGCTGCAACAAATACGGTAACAGTTTCTGTAAAACAAAATCAAAGTTTGGAATTGTCTCCAATTTTCAAATTACCACTTGAGATTGCCGTGTTTGATTCAAATGGAAAGCATGTTCATAAGGTTGTCGTTGACAAATTGAACCAATCATTTGTGTTGCCATTTAGCGGGACATTAAACAATGTCATATTTGATAACCAGCAAATGTTACTTGCAAAGATCAGTGAAACGAAACCAACAGAACAATACATTTTTCAGTTTTATAATGGTCAACGATACAGAGCTCGAAAGGAAGGCTTGATGTTCGGATCAAAAAACAAAGACCAAAAAGGACAACAAGTGATTTTGGATGCGTTGAACGACCCATTTTGGAACATTCGTTTATTGGCAATTGAAAAAGCAGCGAAATTGAATGTTGACAATAAAGACAAAGGAATTGCTCTGATTAAAGATCTTGCATTGAACGATCCAAAGTCACAAGTTCGATCTGCTGCATTAAATTTCTTGTCGAATAATTTGGGAGCTGATGCAATTACAGCAGTTTATATTGATCGCATCGAAAAAGATCAATCTTATTTGGTTATTTCAAATGCCCTTAAGAATCTTGGAAAGGCAAATCCGACAATTGCATTGACAAAAGCAAAAGGATTAGAAGCTGAAAAATCATCAAAAATGATCTCGGGCGTTGCCCAATTATATGGATCTTTTGGTGAAAAAGGGAATTATGAGTTTTTTAATACCGTCTTAAAAGGTACAATTTTACAAGGTTTTGATCAATTGAGTGTCATGAATTCATTGACATATTTTATTACGCGTCAAGAACCCGAAATGATTGACAAGTCATTTGAATTATATTCACACTTGAATGCTGAAGGCGGATATTATACCAAGATGTTCATCCCACAAAATATCACCTATTTGCTTTCTATGTTTGATTCTAAAATTGAAGAGTTGGAGGCCGAAATTGCACTTCATGAAAAAAACAAAGATGTCGTTTATGCAGATCAAGCAAGAAAAAAGCAAAAATTGTTTAAAGACATGAAAGTTAAATTTGAAACTTTAGCTGTAAAAGGCGAAGAATAATTTGATTCAAACTCAATTAGAAAGCCTTTCAAATCAACGAAAGGCTTTTTTGTTTCTACTATTTTGACGAATTTCTAAACATTTTTTCATTTTATTTTTTGTTTATATGAAAATTCGATTTATATTTGATTAATAAATCGTCAAAATAATGTTTAAATAGTCAGCAAAATAATGAAGCATTTAAAAGTAGGAGATCAAGCACCAAATTTTAGTGGAATAGATCAAAATGATAAAATAAATACCTTATTGGATTTCAAAGGAAAGAAGTTAGCCATTTACTTTTATCCGAAAGACAATACGCCTGGTTGTACTGTTCAGGCATGTAACCTGCGTGATAATGAAGAAGGTTTAGAGAAAACTGGAATTAAGATCCTTGGTATAAGTGCGGATTCAATTGTTTCACATCAGAAATTTGCAGATAAATTTTCCTTGCCTTTTCCATTAATTGCCGATGAGGATAAAACCATTATTAATCTTTATGGTGTTTGGGGTCCAAAGAAATTCATGGGGAAAGAATATGACGGTATTCATAGAACAACATTTTTAATCAATGAAAAGCAACAAATTGTAGGCATCATTGAAAAACCTAAAACAAAGGATCACGCAACAGAAATTATAGAAATTTTTAATAAGTAAATAGAACGTAAATACTTTACGATGTACTCAATGTATTTTTGTAAAACAATAATCAATAACAATTCTGACTTTTTAGTTTACGAGTAAAAAGAAAGAGCAATAAAAAACGATATGGCAGTTAAAGAAGTAAATGCAGAAAAATTAAAAGCGCTCCAATTAACAATGGAAAAGCTAGACAAAACTTATGGTAAAGGAACCGTAATGAAAATGGGCGATGCTCCAGTAGAAAAAATGGAAGTAATTCCTTCTGGGTCATTAACCTTAGATATTGCTCTAGGAATCAATGGATATCCTAAAGGAAGAATAGTTGAAATCTATGGTCCTGAATCATCAGGTAAAACAACATTGGCGATTCATGCAATTGCAGAAGTGCAAAAACAAGGTGGAATCGCGGCATTTATTGATGCGGAACACGCTTTTGACCCAACTTATGCTAGAAATTTAGGCGTTGATATTGATAATTTATTAATCTCTCAACCAGACAATGGTGAACAAGCATTGGAAATTGCGGATAATTTGATTCGCTCAGGTGCGATCGATTTAATCGTTGTCGATTCAGTTGCGGCATTAACTCCAAAAGCGGAAATCGAAGGGGAGATGGGAGATTCTCAAATGGGTCTTCAGGCACGTTTGATGTCAAAGGCATTGCGTAAATTGACAGGATCAATTAATAAAGCGGGTTGTTGTTGTATTTTCATCAACCAATTGCGTGAAAAAATCGGTGTGATGTTCGGAAATCCTGAAACTACAACAGGTGGAAATGCGTTGAAATTTTATTCATCAATTCGAATTGATATTAGAAGATCTAGCCAATTAAAAGATGGTGAAGAAATTATCGGAAATCGTGTTAAAGTGAAAGTGGTAAAAAACAAAGTAGCGCCGCCATTCCGTAAAGCAGAATTCGATGTCATGTATGGAGAAGGAATTTCTAAAGTTGGTGAAATCATCGATTTAGGAGTTGATTTGAATATTTTGAAGAAAAGTGGTTCATGGTTCTCATACGGTGAAACGCGTTTAGGTCAAGGTCGTGATGCTGTAAAGGCATTGATCAAAGACAATCCAGAATTAATGGAAGAATTAGAAGAGAAAATTAAAAAGGCTCTTGTAAGTCCTGGTGTAGATGTTCCAGTACTGCAAGACTAACTGCATATCGTAAACGAAAATGGCACCTCAAAAGGGTGCCGTTTTTGGTTTCACTAAGTTTCTTATTTTTATCCAATGGTTCGAGTAGCTTTTATAATTAATGGATCCAAAAAATTGAAGGTTCAAGTTCAAGATATCTTGAGCCAATGCAATGAGCATCCTGAAATTGAATCAATCCAATACTTTACAAAAAGAGCAAAAGAAGCAATAGAAATTTCAAAATCATGCACGAATCAAAGTTTTGATGTACTTGTTTCCGTTGGAGGTGATGGTACTATGAACGAAGTGCTGAATGGAATTTTGGATTCAAACAATGAGATTAAACCTGTGTTGGCTATTTTGCCGAATGGAACAGGCAATGATTTTATCAAAAGTGCAAAAATGAAGGCAAATACTGCTGATTTCATTGAATCAATTCTTGAAAATAGAACAAAAAAAATTGATATAGGTAAAATTGAAAGCAAGGAAAGAACACACTATTTTTTAAATATTTCAGATACCGGTTTTGGTGGAAAGGTTATAGAAATATTGGATAAACAAAGAATATATTTCGTAGGAAAAATGTCCTATTCAATTGCAATATTAAGAGGTTTTGTTGGGTTTAGAAAACCGATTCTTTCGATCGTTACAGATGATTATCAATTTCAAGGAGAAGTATTGATGATTGCTATTTGCAATGGTGGTGTTTTTGGTAATGGATTAATCATTAATCCATATGCGAAAATGGACGATGGCACATTGAATATTACACTTCTTGGAAAAGTATCATTGTTCGATTACATTAAGAATTTGAGAAACTTGAAAAAAGGATTGCCTATTCAACACCCAGAAGTACATTATTTAGAAACTAAATCTATTGAAATTAAGCTTATCAAGGGTAAAGCTTTTTCTGAAATGGATGGAGAGCACTTAGCTGTTGGAGATCAACTAATTTCAATTGTTAAAGAGGGAATTAGAATGTTGGTTTATTAAAAAGAACTCATCAATTAGATGAGTTCTTTTCTATATATGATTTTTTGAAGATTGAAATTTAAGACTTTGTAACAATTGTATATAAATAGTAAACTAAAGAAAATAGTGGAATCAATATCAACCAGCCCCAAACATATTTAAATTTTAACTTACCAGGTAGTGCATTTTTAACCATGGGCAAAATTTCATCGGTTGCTTTAACCTTCAATTTTGCCTTACAGGAAATACAGGTTTTAAAATACAATTTGTAAGTTGGGAACAAAGACAAACCATAAAGCTTAAAATAGGCTTGTTCTACACTATAAATAGGTTGTGATTTCTCAGAACAAATTTTACAAACTTCTTCCTGAATTGCATAAAATTCGCCTGCAAAGTCATATTTAGTTCCCCACGAAATCATATTTATTGACCGTGAAAAATTCTAAACTCTTTGCTGTTACCTTTTCCATTTGGCATCACTGAAGACCAATTTGTTCCACCCGTACTCATGCGTAATGTATGTTTACCAAGGAATCCTCGAATCTTAAAAGTTTTTTTTTCGTCAATTTTATGAACAAGTTTTTCATCGTCTTCTAGCAATGCAATCATTGATTTTTCGAGATCTTCAATAGTCTCAGAATTGTCAATTAATTTTCGTACCCCTTGTTCAATTGTTACCCCATCAAAATATTGATGCGTCTTAATCGTATTTAATACGAAGAACAATCCAACAGTTTTTTTAGGGGCATAAAAAATGTAATTTTTAGTACTTACTAAACAAACATCAACATTCTTCATTGGTTGTTTAGAATTTAACATTAATCCACTTTCGTAGAATACGTAGTCAGTTTTTTCTTGTAGCGCCATAGTATTTTTTTTGTTGGGTAAAACTAATGTAATCTTTAAATTATTTTAAAAAAAAACAAAAAATCAATTATAACGAACGAGAAAGGTTATTGAAAATATGGATTGCAAAGGGATTTACTTTTCCTTAATGATTTACCGCTTCCTCTTTTAATTGTAGTGTAAATTTATCCGAATCCATCGTCACCTCTTCACCAATAGGAACAGAATATTTGTTTTTCACATGTCCCAAAGCAAAACCACTAAAAACTGGAATCGAAAGCGATTGAAAGTGCTGCTGAAAAACTTCATTCAAGGTAAATGACCATTCAGGTTCTTCAGGGACACATTTTCGGAATTGACACAGAATAACTCCAGCAACTTTATCAAAAACTCCGTTCAGTTTCCATTGAGTCAACATCCGGTCAATAGAATATGGTTCTTCCAAAACGTCTTCAAAAAAGAGTATTTTTCCCGTCCAATCAGGTAGATAAGTACTTCCTAATAATCCTGTCATCACGGTTAAGTTTCCACCAAACAATTCTCCAGTAGCTTTTCCAGAAACAAGCGTTACAGGTTTCGCTTCAACAAGATCCAAACTTAGAAAAGGATATTTTACAACCTTACTATTTACAATTAAATCTTCAATAGATTTCCAACTGAATTCATTCCAACTTGCATTACCATTTGGACCATGAAATGTTGTAAGACCTGTTTTAAATGTAATAGCATTCAACAATGAACAAATGTCACTGAAACCCATTATTATTTTTGGATTGTTACGTATAGCTTCGAAATCAAGAAATTCTAGGATACGTGCACAACCCCAACCGCCCCGTGTAAAGAAGATTGCTTTTACAGTTGAGTCCAAAATGAACGACATGAACTCCGCTGCTCTTTCTTGATCAGAAGCAGAAAAATATCCCAATTTTTTTCGAATATTTTTCCCTTCTTTCACCAAAAAACCGTGACCTTGAAGCACCGAAATAAACCCGTCAACTTCCGCCAAATCATGTGAAGCACCGGCAGACGCACATAAACCAACAACATCTCCAATGTTTAATGCCTTTGGACGAATACGCGGTGTAAGTTCCACTAATTCATTAGACGTTGACAACAACACTGGTGTCACCATCAACGCACCGATAGCAGGAATAAAATTGCGTCTTGAGATTTTTTTCACGATTGAAAGTTAATGATTTTTAGGAAAGATTAGAAAAAGAGGAAATTAGGAAATGAAATATTTTACTTGTTTTTGTGTTATATTATAATTAGATTAGTTCAAACTATAAAATCTCTCCATTATGAAAAATTTATTTTTAGCAGCAGCCCTTGTTGGAATGAGTATGACATCATTCAGTTCCCCATTCATGGATTCTTCAGTCAAAACTATTAAGTTTGATAAAAAGAAAAATCACAAGAAAGGACATAAAAAATCAAATCACAGAAAGTGCGAAGCATTTCAAGGATAACAAAAACGCCCCAATTAGGGGCGTTTTTAGTTAATACCAATTTCTGTATTGAATATAATTCTAAGGATTCTATAACGGTATTTTCAGAATCTGACCAATCTGAATCATATCAGATTTCATATGGTTGATTCGCTTGATCGTAGAAATACTCGTGTGGTACTTTCTTGCGATTACAGACAATGTATCTCCTGACTTCACTTTGTATTTTTTATAACTCGAGGCAGTTACTTTTTTGGCAATTTGTTTTTTTTCAACGTCATCACTTTTAAAAGTATCTTGACCTGTATTATTATACTGCAATTGCACCAATACTGAATCGGATTCTGTATTATAACAATTGGTGGCATACTTGTAAAATTTCTGACGAATATTGACATAGGTACAATAAGATGATAACGGTGTTCCATTTCCTTCATAACATTGGATCACATCTTCATTAAAGTCTAATAATAATACTGGTTTCATTCCCGAATAAAGAGAATGCATTCTTGGAATTTGTCCATTTACAGCTCCAAGACCACCATTTGCTGAACCTCTGCTATCCATACAAGCATAACATTGTCCATCTTCACTTGGTCCGACCACAGCAATCCAATAAACTGTCAGTGTTAGTGGATCAATCTGGATATACAACTTCTTAATATCCGAGCGGAATCCTTTACTTCTCACGCTCTCCAGAGCTGCATTAATTTTGACGTTCAAATACCCACCAAAATAATCCATTTTCCTCCGATTAAATGAATGTAAAGCATCATAAACGTGCGGCTTTCCTAATGCTGTATATGAATCACAGATTAATTCATCATTTTCTCCCAATTGTATGGTATCTGAATCGATAAGTGTAAAATCAGGAACAGAGATTGTTTTCTTAACCGAAATTGAATCGATAGGCATGATACTATCAACCACCTCCTGAGCAAAGATTCCACAGAAATTAATCAAAAACACGAATATCAGAAATATCCCTTTCATTTTCACTGATGACTACAAGTATAACGCCTCAAAGATAACAAGCAAATAACGGAATGTCAATAAAAGGTTAAAGGATAACAAAAGTTAACAGTGGATATGTAAGGTTGTACTATAAGAATTTGATTTGCTGAAAACAAGAAGAGAAAATTTCATTGTGTTTTTAATCCATTACTAGAGGTCTTTGCAATAATAAACAGGGAAGTTCTTGGAAAATGTCTTGTCATAACTGCAGTTATTTTGCCAAGTGGTGATAATACCTTTTTAGACCTTCGAGTTGTAATCATTTTTATTATTGAAAACGCAACAGATTGTTGGCTTTGTTGAAGAAAAGCTGGTCTATGCGGAACCTTTATTAAGGATCCATCAGATGCTATCATTTTCTTGTTTTCATCATTTTTTGTGAAACTCAGATAAATAATTCCAAAGTGTATTCCTGAATCTTTTAATTCTATTTTTAAAGATTGCCAAAATGAAGTAAGTACGATTTTTCCTGCGGAATATGCAGATGATCGCGGTAAACCATGCATCCCTGCCAAACTCGAAATAAAAATTATACTCCCTTTTGTTTTTTGAATGTGTGGAATGGCAAGTTGTGTAGGAATAATTGTCCCTAAAGAATTACTTAAAAAAATTCTATTGAAAATACTTGGCACCATGTCAATTAAGCGGCCATTCATTGTTAAACTGGCATTGTTTATTAGAATGTCCAGTTTACCATATTGATTGATACAAGTTTGAATTAAATTTTCGCAGTCCTTAATATTTGTGATATCAGCTGTAATCCCCATTACTTTGTATCCATGTATTTGTAGTTCGTCAACAGTTTTTTGGAGTGAAATTGGGTCTCTTCCATTTAAAACAACAATTGCTCCTTTCCTACAAAATTC
Organism: Crocinitomicaceae bacterium; assembly: GCA_044377625.1. Lineage (GTDB taxonomy): Bacteria > Bacteroidota > Bacteroidia > Flavobacteriales_D > Crocinitomicaceae > M0103. The sequence goes on along the minus strand of JBILYS010000028.1, from coordinate 886 downwards.
GAGAGCTGTAACTTTCCCAATTCCATTACTTGAGCCAGTTATTATGATTACTTTATCTTTGAATGTTAAATTTTTCATTTCTATGTTCGAATTGGACAGTTGTGAATAGTTAGACAATAGTATAGATGTATTTGTCAAGCCTATTACTGATTTAAGCCTGTGATTCAAAGCCAGTTGTGAATAACGCAACTCAATTAATTATAGAAAGAATTTAAGAGCATAAAAAAACCCTCCAGAATTTCTGAAGGGTTTTTATTTTTGGTACCTCGGGCCGGAATCGAACCGGCACACCCGAAAGTACAGGATTTTGAATCCAGCGCGTCTACCAGTTCCGCCACCGAGGCATTTTCCGCTTTGGACACCCAACGAATCAGGTAAAGCGGATGCGAAGTTAAAGTTTTTATTCAAATCTACAAGAAAGAGCATAAAAGAAAATATTAAATCGAATATTTTGTCATGAGACTTAATCCTAATTCAGGCGATTCTTTCAGTTCCAAGATATATTTCCTTGATTTCATTCGTTTAATGTGCTTTTCAATGCGGATTGCCGTGGTAATATTATCTACTTCAAGTGAGTAGAATATAACCCAATCATCTGCTTTTGCCGTGTAACTGTTTGGATATGTTTTATCTAAATGATTTTTATATCTGAAGTTTAAATCTTGACAGCTTCCGATGTAAAATCGATTAATTGAAGAAGAAAAAAGGATGTAACAAAAGGCCATTTTTTAGCATGTCTACCATCCCGATACATCGGGACCGCCACCGAGGCATTTTCCGCTTTGGACACCCAACGAATCAGGTAAAGCGGATGCGAAGTTAAAGTTTTTATTCAAATCTACAAGAAAGAGCATAAAAGAAAATATTAAATCGAATATTTTGTCAT
>JBILYS010000225.1:0-3921 GCA_044377625.1 Crocinitomicaceae bacterium | reverse complement strand
TTTCCATAATTCTCTTGCCAGCTTCTAATGATGCTTTTATTGCAGTTTCAAGAAGAATATCTATATTATCAATCATTTTGTTTCAATTTTCCCATAACAAGATTCACAATTTTATCGACAGCTATATCATTTGTAATTTTTGAAGTATTTACGATGAGATTTGAAGATTCAAGGATTTCATAAAGTTATGAAATTCCTGTTAAATTTAAAATTTCTCCTTTGATTGCTTTTCATATAATCCTTTTGTGCCGCGCTTCATGCATTCTTCAAGTGGAGTGTCCACATTTATTTCAATGTAATTAATTCTCCAACACTTTTTTTTACATTCTCACCATCAGGCAAATAAGTGTGAATGCTATGCATTGAAAGTTCTATTTTAAGAAGATTAGCCAAAGTTGATTTACCACTTCATAACAACCCTTTAAACCAGATAAGAAAAGATAAATGATTGTTCAACTTGTTTCTAGCCTATTTCTTCACTGCATATTGTTGTCTGGTCAGATTGCTCATTCTTTATGAATTAACACATTTTACACTCAGAAAAATTAATTTCCAGCAACGTAAACAACTTTTTTTGTTTCAAAAAATTCTTCGTTAAAGTACTTGTTAAGGGGAGTAATTTTATGTTTTTGTTTCAAAGGTTTTAATTCTTCCTTCAAATCTCCCCCCTTTAAGTATAATATGCCATTTGGCAATGAATTATTACTTTTCTTATTGAATTTACCTCTCGTCCAATAGAGAAAAGCAGGCATCGCAGTAACGGCTCTACTTACAATAAAATCAAATTTTTCCTTTAATGATTCAGCTCTTCCGTGAATTCCAATTACATTAGTTAAGCCAAGACTTTCAGCAACTTCATTCACTACTTTTATTTTTTTACCAACAGAATCAATTAGGGTAAAGTGACAATTCGGAAATAATATAGCCAATGGAATTCCCGGAAAACCACCGCCTGTGCCAATATCTAGAATTGTTGTACCATCTTTAAAAGCCATTATTTTTGCTATACCCATAGAATGAAGGACATGACGCTCGTAAAAGTTTTCAGTGTCTTTTCGAGAAATCACATTTATTTGTTCGTTCCAAAATTTATACAACGCTTCTAAATCAGTTAATTGTTTACGCTGAATATCAGTTAAATCCGGGAAATATTTTTCAATAGTCTTCATTTTGACGAAATGTATTGTTATAAGAACGTGATTTTAGAAGTTCAAAAGAATCAATTTTGCTGATTGAATAGAAAAATCAAATACTATCTTTTGTTTTAAGCATCATCGTAGCTAAAAAATCTCTTGCTCTAAATAATTGTGCCTTAACAGTTCCTAAAGGTAGACTGAGCTCTTCTGCAATTTCTTCATAACTCAATTCTTCAAAATATCTTTTCTCCACAAGTTCACGATATCTTGGTTTTAATTTGCTCACAAGCATACGCATGTGAATAATTTTTTGACCATGAATAATAGTTTCTTCTGGATCCATTGTATAAGAACGTGCGTCAACGAAAATCACTTCACCATCATCTGTTTTATAGCCAGTGTCCATTGAAGTGACTTTAATCCGTTTTTTTCTTATGAAATCAATACAATTATTAGAAGCAATTTTGAATAACCAAGTACTAAACGCGAAGCTAGGGGAATATTGATCAAGACGACTAAAAGCTTTGCCAAAAGCTTCAATTGTTAAGTCATCAGCGTCGTCAGTATGCTTTACCATTTTAAACATGGTGTAATATATCGACTCACGGTAACGATCCATTAATTCAGCATAAGCAGCTTGATTGCCTTTTTTCGCAGCCTCAACAAGAATGAGGTCGTGTTTCGCTTTGTCTGATAAATGTTCTATTTCTACCATTTATTTGGTTCCTTTTTCTCCGAAGTGTAGTAGATTATCGGTATCAAAAAGACATATAGTATGTCCCAAAGAGGCAAATATTTCACAAAGCTTTTTTCATTCAACTTCACGAAACATCTTCCTTGAATCCACCATTTTAAAAGCAAAGTGAAAACAAATATCGATAATGTCAACCAACGGAAATCCGTATTGAACATCAAAATAACAAAAGAAAAGAGCAACATTAACATGGTGAAAGGATATATTCCTAACATCACTTTTTTAATAACTCCATATCTATTAGCAGTGCTGTAATGTCTGGTTTTTTGTCGAATCCAAGAACTCCATGAATTATTGGCGTCTGAATAGCAATATGAATATTTATCAAGATTAATTGTGTAATTCTTTTTCTTTGCAGCTTCTTGTATAAAAAGATCATCATCACCAGATGGAAGGGAATAATGTGATTTGAATCCTTGAACTGCTTTGAAAGCTGTTTTGGTATAAGCTAAATTTCTCCCAACACCCATATACGGCAGTTTCGACAAAGCCATCGAAAAATAATTTATGGCAATCCAAGCAGTATCGAAACGAATTACTCGATTTAAAAATCCTTTTTGTGAAATATATGGTCCATACCCCATTACTATTTCCTTTCCTGGAACAAATTGCTGTGCCATGCTTCTCAACCAACGTTTAGAGGAAGGTTTACAATCTGCATCTGTAAAAACTAAATGCTCGTATTTCGCTCCTTTAATTCCTAATGTGAGTGGAAGTTTTTTTCCAGGTTTTAGATGTTGGCTTTTTGCTACTTCAATTACCCTTAAATTTGGATATTGCTGACAATATGCAGTTAAAAGATACGCTGAATCATCCACAGATTGATGGTTAATTACAATAACTTCAAATTCAGGATAGTTTTGTTGTAATAACAAAGGCAGGTTGTCGTATAAATTATCAGATTCATTTCGGGCGGCAACGATAACACTTACTGGGGGTAAATTATTTTCATCAAGAATTGGTTTTTCTTTGAAAAATGCTAGCCTACTGTAGATAAAAAACGTGTACAACAAATTAATAAACGCCACAAAGGAGAAAAACAGGAAGGTAATCAGGGGTATTCCGAATTCAAATATTGGTAAAAATTTCATTCCTTTATAAAGCTTTAGTGCAAAGATGGGGTGCATAATGAAATACATGTATCTTTGTTGCGTTTATTTTTCAACAATTTATGCACTTCGATTTACAATTTACAGATACAAAAACAAAAGCTAGAGCAGGATTACTTCATACTGAACATGGTGTGATTGAAACTCCTATTTTCATGCCCGTTGGAACTGCAGGAACAGTTAAAGGTGTTCATCAACACGAACTTAAAAGTGAGGTGAATGCCCAAATTATTTTAGGGAACACCTATCATTTATATTTGCGACCAGGATTAGAAGTGCTAGAACAAGCAGGTGGATTGCACAAATTTATTGGATGGGACAAGCCTATTCTTACTGATAGTGGTGGATACCAAGTTTATTCTATGTCAGGCTCACGGAAAATTATTGAAGAAGGAGTAAGATTTCAATCGCATATTGATGGAAGTTATCATTTCTTTACACCAGAACGTGCAATTGATATTCAACGAACAATTGGTGCAGATATCATTATGGCGTTTGATGAATGCACGCCTTATCCATGTGAATATGATTATGCAAAGCAATCAATGCACATGACACACCGTTGGTTAAAGAGATGCTTTAGTCAAATGGAAATTACTGAACCTAAATATGGATTTGAACAAGCACTTTTCCCAATTGTTCAAGGCAGTGTATATAAAGATTTAAGAACAGAATCAGCAGAGACAATCGCTTCACATAACGCCGTTGGAAATGCAATTGGTGGTTTGTCTGTGGGTGAACCTGATGAAGAATTATACAGTATGACTGATTTGGTTTGTTCCATCCTACCAAAAGAAAAACCACGCTATTTAATGGGAGTGGGTACACCTGTTAATCTATTAGAATGCATCTCAATGGGCGTTGATATGTTTGATTGTGTTATGCCTAGTCGAAATGGAAGACATGGGATGCTTTTTACTTC
>JBILYS010000224.1:0-3931 GCA_044377625.1 Crocinitomicaceae bacterium | reverse complement strand
ACAACGATTTAACAATTCTTCGATTTACAGCACCTGGAGCTTATCTAGGTGATGAAGAAGGCAATGACGTACTTCTTCCTGGGAAGTATGTGACAGATGACATGAAAGAAGGCGATATTATTAACGTCTTTTTATATAAGGATTCTGAAGATAGAATTGTCGCAACAACTGAAACTCCTTTAATTACAATTGACGGATTTGCTTTTTTAAAAGTGATCGAAGTAACGGCATTTGGCGCATTTCTAGATTGGGGACTCGAAAAAGATTTAATGGTTCCATTTAAGGAGCAAAATCAGTTGATGGAAGACGGCAAATACTACCTTGTCACACTTCAATTAGACACATTAACTGATCGTTTATTTGCTTCAACTAAGGTCAATCGATACATGAAGGAATGCACTGATGAGGAAATCTTAAATCAGGAAATTGACATTCTTATTGGTGATACCACGGATTTGGGAATAAAAGTTATCGTAGATGACAAATATTCTGGGATAATCTACCGAAATGATGTTAGTAAATTGGTTCGCCGTGGTTCTTACGATAAAGGTTATGTCTACAATATTCGTGAAGACGGAAAAGTTGACGTTCGGTTCACGAAAGAAGGTTTTGAGAAATTTGACGAAGCAGCAGAAGGACTTCTTACCTTGTTAAAAGAACGTAAAATACTTTATTTATCTGACAAAAGTGATCCTGATAGCATTCGTGAGCAAGTTGGAATGAGTAAGAAATTATTTAAACAAGCAATCGGTAAGTTATACAAGGCACGCGCAATTAAAATCAATGATGGTTCAATTGAAATAGTTTAAATTCAGTGACACTGCTTTTTTAATACTACTGTTTATTTTCGTTTTTAACTCTTCAGCACAATCGTCAGATACAAATTTGATTGTTCGGCATTTAACAGAAATCACTGCCTTCAATCAATATACTCTAAGGATAAACTGTTCTCCCTTGTGTGCTTGATTATGGTTCTTATATAGCAAAATAAGAATATTACTCGACAATAGATGAACAATTACAATGAGAATTAATAATAACTAGATGCTTTTTTTGCTGATATTTATGTTGTCAATAGAAATATGTTTTTTAATCAATTCTTTGAAAACACAAGTTCTGGAGCCCAATTCATTATTCGGTTATAACGAAATTATCAGTTATAATAACAAAAAGACCAAGTCGTAATAGTTGGGAAAATTATTCTTGTCAATTAGTTTTTGGAGCTAAAATATCCACTTCTAATATAAACTTAAACGACATCACTTTCGCTGTAGCATCATAAGAACCATTTCCTATAAATAAATTATAAGTTGAAGGAGAATTAAAATCTATAACGTGATAAAACGCTGTTTTTGGAGTGAATGCAAATTCAATACCTGCAGAATATTTTTTCATTTTTTCACCTGAGAATGCAACACCCAAAGAAGCATGATACAAATTCCATTTACTTGAGTCAAGTCCTATTCTTTCATCATCAAAATAAGGATTTTCATTGTACATGAAATCTGTTCTAACTCCCATATATAGACCCCATTTTTTTGTAATATTTGCCTCTAATCCCATACCAATATTTGTTCTTGAAACTGTCTCTTCTCCAAAAGCTAGAAAATTTTGATCACCAAAAAATTTGTTAACACTTTCATCTGTCAAGTTAGTTGGATAAGTACTTGCAATTTGATCTGAGTCAAATATCAAGTAATACTTTCCTCCAAAAAAAGTTTCATTTGTCCAATGTAGCCATGCTTTTCTGCCTAATTTCCAGCTTACACCAAAAGCCAAAGAACCATTCTCTTTATGTTGGGTTTTAAGTTTTTCTGCCCTATCTACAATTTTTAAATCTGTAGTAATAAGTTCATCCATATTAGTAATAGAAAAATCTCTGTAAACATCAGCTTTTCCTAGCATATTAAACGAAGGTGTTGTAAACGTCAAACCAAATTTGAAATTTTCTAAATCCAATGCAATTGAAGGTTTTAAAACACCTTTTAAATTCCAATAATTAAATGAAACTTTTGAATTAAAGGAAGTCACATCTCCTGTCGATCCATCTGTTGGTAAAGCTGAAAATTCATTTGAATGGGAATATTTGACATTTCTGTAAATTCCAAAATGAGACAATCCAATTGAGAAATGTTTTGAAACTTTATATGCAATTGAAATCCCAGCCCAATATTCTTGCAAATTATGATTGTGATTATACCCGGCAACAAAACTTTCTGGACCATTGGTTGCGCTAACAACTTCACGATAACCTTGAAATAAATAATCATATTTGGAACTGAAATTTCTTCTTGTAATTATAGCGTAACCCAATCTGATTTTTTCGTATTTTTTTGGACAGTAGATTCCAGAAATTAGATTAGGCATTGTACTTAATTGGGTCTCTTTCAAATGAAAACCTTTTCCAAGTATATTTTTCAATTCAATTTTACTTATTCGATAAGCATTAACAGAAATTGAAAAGGATGGATGATCTACAAAACTCATTGCAGCGCCGTTGTAATAAGCAGTTGCGTTATCTCCAAGACCTGCAGTAGCAGCGCCCCCTAGAAAAGAAGCTCTTGCTCCAAAATGCTCTGACCATTGGTGGTAATCTTGAGCGTTTGAACAAAACAACAGATTTAACACAAAAAATGCAATTAATAATCTTTTCATTCTCAATATTTTAACGAATATAAAAAATCAATTTCAATCGACTTATTAATAATTTCAATTATTTCAACTTGTTCTGTATAATCTAAAGAAATGCATTAGAGAAGATTTTGATCTTTCAATGAATGTTTTGATTAAACGCTACGAATTTTCTATATCATCCTCCTCCCCGAGTTCAATTATTGAAATTATCGATGTGAATCACTCAATATACGTTCAAATATTTACTGTGGTTGGAATAGAATTGACCTAAGCAATTGTTGTCGAAGGAAGTAAATTAGAAACTGAAAAATAAACAAAGGAGTACATCTTATAAATTGCACCGACAATTTCGGAAGTCAACTAGTTCTAAAATTTGTAAAAGAATAAAATTATAAGCTCATCATTTCTTTAAAACGAATCGCTTGTCTTCTAGAAATTTCAACCTTCTCCCCTTCTCTCAATTCCACCTGTAACCCACCATTGAACCAATTTTCTATAGAAGAAACCCATTTTAAATTGATAATATATTTTCGGTTTGCTCGAAAGAAAAATTCAGGATCCAATCGCTCTTCAAAACTGTTTAAAGATCTCAAAATTAAAGGTCGGAAATTATCAAAATACACTTTCACATAATTCCCGTCCGATTCAAGCATTCTAACTTTACTTAATTCAATAAACCAGCACTTCTCCCCATCCTTAATAAAAACTCTATCTGAGGTGTTTAAAACCCTGTCTTTCCGTGTAATAACAAGTTGTTGATTAGAAACAAAGTCATCTTCACTACTTGTCAATTTTTGAATTCCTTCTTTCAAACGCTCAGGATCAACCGGTTTTAAGATATAATCCAAGGCACTTACTTCAAATGCTTTCAATGCATATTCATCATAAGCCGTTACAAAAATAACTCTTGGTATTTCTTCCAAATGTTTGATCATTTCAAATCCATTCAGACCAGGCATATTAATATCTAGAAATATTAAGTCAGGCTTGTGTTCTTTAATTTTTTGAATTCCTTCTTCACCATTTTTCGCTTCATCAATGATTTCAATTTCATGATAATCCTTCAACAAAGACTTTAACTCTTCTCTGGCAAGTCGCTCATCATCAATGATTATTGTTCTAAATGTTTTCATGATTAAATTTTTTAAACGTGCGTTTTAAATATTAATTGAGCAATCACATTTTTGCCATATTGAGTTAACTCAAATTCTGCTGTATCCTTAAATTGCAAAGCCAATCTTCGTTTTGTGTTTTCAATTCCAATTCCTTTTTCAATGTTGTTACCGTCAACAATTTC
>JBILYS010000223.1:0-3934 GCA_044377625.1 Crocinitomicaceae bacterium | reverse complement strand
ATCAGTGGTGTTGTTTCCTGAAATAGCATCAATTTCAGCTGCTGTTCTTATTTGTTTTAATGCTTTTGGAATAAGTTGGATCTATAATACCAATGAGTTTTTTGAACGAAACAGTTATATGTCATCGTTGTTGTATGTTGTTCTTATGTCTTTTTACCATTCATTTTATAGCATCGATGGATTGTTAATTGCCCATTCTTGCATTATATTAATGTTATTTCAATTTTTTAAATTGAACCAAAACAAAGATGGTCGACGTAATGTTTTTAATGGTTTGTTTTTCGCAGGAGTTGCTGCAACATTTCACCCTCCAATGATCCTTGTTTTTCCGTTTGTTTTAATCATGGTGTGGAACGTAAGACCATTTATATTTAGGGAAACAATTTTAGGGATAATTGCTTTTTTAGTCCCGTTGATTTATGCCGGAACATATCTTTGGTATTACGGAAATGCAATTGAATTGAAAGTTTTAGAACAAACAACGAGCTACACAAACAAGCAAACAGATTTCTTGGTAACAGCGGTGTTATTTACCTTATTGTTTTTATTGAGTATTGTCAGTATTAGAGGTAGGATGCAAACCTCTTCTATTCGTTTAAAAAAATTGGTAAGAATTTTATATTGGCTTTTATTAATAGGGATACTCTTTGGAGTAGTAGATTTCATTATTTACAGACAAATTGAGCGTTTTAGTTTTCTTATGCTACCTCTCTCATTTTTCCTTACATTTTCATTTGTCCACAAAACATTTGGCTTGATGGCCTCCGTATTATTTTATTTAACCTTTACCTATTCTATCATTAAATATTTCATATGATAAGGGATAGCCTTTGTGTTAATTTGACTAATTTTGCACAAATATTTTATAAGTTAGTTTTACTTAAAAAAGTCTTGATATAATGAAATTTGGTGTAGTTACTTTCCCCGGCTCAAACTGTGATGAAGACATGGTTTATGTTTTACAAGATATAATGGGTCAAAAAGTTGAACGTTTATGGCACAAAGATACAGATCTAAAAGGTGTAGACTTTGTTGTTTTACCTGGCGGATTTTCATTTGGTGATTATTTGCGTTCGGGAGCAATTGCGAAACTTTCCCCAATTATGGGTGAAGTTATAAATCATGCGAATAAAGGCGGCTATGTGTTAGGAATTTGTAATGGATTTCAAATTTTAACTGAATCAGGTTTGCTTGATGGAGCGCTGTTGCATAATAACAATCAAAAGTTTATTTGTAAGAATGTTTTCTTAAAACCAGTGTCAAATTCTGCCGCAATCACTAAAGGGTTGAATGTTGAAAAAGCGTATAAAATTCCAATTGCTCATGGTGAAGGGAGATTTTATGCTGCAGACGATGTAATAAAGAAAATTGAAGATAACGATCAAATATTGTTTAAATATTGTTCAGAAGATGGAAAAATCAATGATGTTGATAATCCAAATGGCGCATTATTGAACATTGCGGGTATTACAAACGAAGGGAAGAATGTTTTTGGAATGATGCCTCATCCAGAAAGAGCAGCAGATCGTTTTTTAGCGAACGAAGACGGGAAAGCAATTTTGGAATCACTATTAAAATATTGCTAAAAGCAAAAAAGTAAAATGAGAGTATTATTGCTTGGGTCCGGTGGGAGAGAACACGCATTGTCATGGAAAATGGCTCAAAGTTCAATGTTAGAGGAACTTTTCATCGCGCCTGGTAATGCAGGCACTAAGCAACATGGAAAGAACGTAAATATTAACCCTACAGATTTTGAAGGAATAAAAAAATTCGTTTTAGAAAACAATGTAAACATGGTTGTTGTAGGGCCTGAAGAGCCTTTGGTAAAAGGAATTCATGATTTTTTCTTGGCAGATGAGTTACTTAAAAAAGTGCCTGTTATTGGTCCAAACAAAGAAGCGGCTCAATTAGAAGGAAGTAAAGATTATGCAAAGCAATTTATGCACAGACATAACATTCCAACTGCAAAATATGCAACATTTACAAAAGATACTTTAGAACAAGGATATAAATTTTTAGAATCAATGAATCCACCCTTCGTATTAAAAGCGGATGGATTAGCTGCTGGAAAAGGAGTTTTGATTTTAGATAATTTGAAAGAAGCAAAAGCTGAACTTAAAAACATGTTGGCTGATGCGAAATTTGGTGAAGCGAGTTCAAGAGTTGTTATTGAACAATTTTTGAAGGGAATAGAATTATCCGTTTTTGTTATTACTGATGGGGATTCATATAAACGGTTGCCAGAAGCGAAAGATTACAAACGCATCGGTGAAGGAGATACTGGCTTAATGACAGGAGGTATGGGAGCTGTTTCTCCCGTTCCATTTGCTGATCCAGTTTTCATGGATAAAGTGCAAAACCAAATTATTATTCCAACCATCAAAGGATTGAAACACGACAATATTCCTTATAAAGGGTTTATTTTCTTTGGGTTAATTAATGTCAAAAATGAACCGTACGTTATTGAATACAATTGCCGTTTAGGAGATCCTGAATCTGAAGTTATTATTCCACGTTTAAAGTCTGATTTGTTGGATCTTTTTGAAGGTGTTGCTTCGAATACGTTATCAGAAAGAGATGTTCAATTTGTCGATAAATGCGCTACAACTGTTATGATGGTTGCTGGCGGATATCCTGGAGAGTATAAAAAAGGGAAACAGATATATGGCTTGAATACAATCACTGATAGTATTGTTTTTCATGCTGGAACAAGTTCTGATGGCCCCGCTGTACTTTCTGCTGGCGGAAGAGTTTTAGCCATTACATCATATGGAAAGAACATTCAAATTGCGTTAGCAAAATCCTATGAATCTGCTGCTAAAATAGAGTTTGAAGGAGCAAATTATCGCAAAGATATTGGGTTCGATGTTGTTTAATTTCATTTTTGTATCTTGCAAAAAGATTAACTTTTAATGGACCCTTCATTTTCGGCTTTTATCATTTCCCTATCACTTGTGTTTTGTGCTTTTTTATCGGGCATGGAAATAGCTTTTCTTTCTTCCAATCGTTTAAAAGTTGAATTAGAGCGCAATAAAGGAACTTTTAATGGTCGAATCGGCGGGCTGTTTTACAGAAACGAATCCTTTTTTATTGCTTTACTATTACTTGGAAACAATGTTTCTTTGGTTCTTTTTGGTATAAATGCAGCAATTATATTGGATCCAGTTATTGAAAGTTGGGGCGTAACAGGTCCTGGTTTTATTCTGTTAATTCAAACAATTTTATCTACCCTTTTAGTTTTAATTGTTTCCGAATTTTTACCAAAAGCACTCGTTCAAATCAATCCGAATAGTTTCTTGAAAATTGCAACTGTTCCAATGTTGATTCTTTTTATTTTGCTGTACATTCCAACTCAAATAGTAATGTTTGTAAGTGGATTAGTACTGAGAATTTTAAAAACAGATCGGACAAATTCTGAAAAAGTATTTTCTAAAATTGATCTTGAACATTTTGTTCAGGATTTGTCCTCGCGCTTAAAGGAGGAGGATGATTTTGAAAATGAAATGCAAATTCTTCAAAATGCATTGGACTTTTCAAATATTAAAGCACGGGATTGTATGATTCCTAGAACAGAAATTATTGCAGTAGAGGTAGAGGAAGAAATTGAAACGTTGAAAAATTTATTTATTGAAAAGGGCTTGTCAAAAGTATTGGTTTATAGAACAACAATTGATAATATTATTGGATACGTTCATTCATTTGAACTCTTTAAACGCCCCCTTGGGATTAAACAAATTCTTCTTCCAATTAATTTTGTGCCAGCAGCAATTCCGGGAAAAGAACTCTTGGAAATTTTCACAAAACAAGCTGGAAAAATCGTTGTTGTTGTAGATGAATATGGAGGAACAGCCGGCATTGTAACGATTGAAGATGTTATTGAAGAAATTTTTGGTGAAATTGAAGATGAACATGATGTAGAAGATTTGTTGGAACA
>JBILYS010000429.1:0-3966 GCA_044377625.1 Crocinitomicaceae bacterium | reverse complement strand
TGGGAAGTTGAATCCTCCAAAGAACAATACCGCAATAACAGCAGATGAAATAAATAAACTTGTGTATTCAGCGAACAGATAGAATCCCATTTTCATAGAACCGTATTCTGTATGGTATCCTCCAATTAATTCACTCTCACATTCTGGTAAATCGAAAGGTGCACGATTTGTTTCTGCTAAAGCACATATAAAGAATATGATAAATGCTAACGGTTGTTTGAACACGTTCCAAGTGAAATAACCGTCTGCCCAAAAACCGTGTTGGTGAACAACGATGTCTTTTAAACTCAAACTTCCTGTCATCATGACAATTGTAATCACACAAATTCCCATTGCTAATTCGTAGGAAATCATTTGAGAACTTGCACGAATAGCACCAAACAAGGCGAATTTGTTGTTTGAAGCCCATCCACCAATCATAATTCCATACACACCGATTGACAAAAAGCCCATGATGAATAAGATTCCAATGTTGACATCAGCAACTTGCATTTCAACGATATTTTCTCCGAATTCAATTGCTGTACTCCAAGGAATCACACAACCTGTCATCAGGGCCACGAACATTGCAATTCCAGGTCCTAAGATAAACAACCATTTCTCTGCTTTTTCAGGAATGAAATCTTCTTTGAAGAATAATTTTCCACCGTCTGCTAATGGTTGAAGAATACCAAATGGTCCTGCTCTGTCTGGACCAATACGGTCTTGAAACCAAGCAGCCACTTTTCTTTCAAAATAGGTTGCGTATGCAGCAACACCCAAAGACACTGTAAATAAAACAACGATTACAATGAATTTCTCAATTAGTTCACTTGTCTCCATTCTCTATCTTTTTTTGTGAATTAGTTCTTGCAGCGCTATATTTTCCTTGAGAAATCACCGAATGACGGTTAATCGTTCTTGGTCCAATGATGTTCCATTGTGCAGGATCTTTTTTCTCAAAACGACATTCGTTGCAAATCCATCCAGCTTTACCGTCTTGATCTTCAACTTCTCCGTATTTATCTTTTCTTGCTGTTACTCTGTAGATTTCATTTCCAAACATCCAAACGACTGTTTTACCAGAACACTTTGTACATTCACAAGACGCTTCCATTGGTTTTAAGAACCAAACACGGCTTTTGAAACGGAATGTTTTATCAGTCAACGCTCCAACCGGACATACATCAATCATGTTTCCAGAGAAGTCATTGTCAATTGCTTGTTCAATATACGTGCTGATTTCTGTATGTTCACCACGATTCAAAACACCGTGAACACGCTTATCTGTCAATTGATTTGCAACATGCACACAACGGTAGCAAAGGATGCAACGATTCATGTGCAATTTGATCTTGTTCCCGATATCGATTGGATCAAATGTTCTTCTTTCCTCTTCGTAACGTGTACCTTCTGAACCATGTTCAAAACCTAAATCTTGCAAATGGCATTCACCAGCTTGGTCACAAACAGGGCAATCTAAAGGGTGATTGATCAATAAAAACTCAACTACAGCGCCACGATTCGTATGAACCTTTTCACTTGTTTTGTTTTTTACAATCATTCCATCCTGCACAGGTGTTGAGCAAGAAGCAACTAGTTTCGGCATTGGACGTGGATCCTTTTCAGAACCAGCAGCTACTTCTACTAAACATGTTCTACATTTCCCTCCAGTTCCTGGAAGTTTACTGTAGTAACACATTGCAGGCGGCACCACTTCTCCTCCAATTAAACGAGCAGCGTTCAGGATTGATGTCCCGTCTTCTACTTCTATCTGGATGTCGTCAATGGTAACTTTTACCATAATAAATTTATTTTTTTTGCTTAAAAGCGTTTAACCTTATCCTACTAATGACTCTTTCAACAAGCCATAATTTCTCGTTTGCGATTCCTCACGGTGAGAAACGTGCCATTCAAATTCTTCACGGAAATGACGAATTGCTGCTGCTACTGGCCATGCTGCTGCATCACCAAGAGGGCAAATTGTATTTCCTTCGATTTTCTTATTGATTTCTTCTAACAAGTCGATATCACGCAAGTTTCCTTGTCCATGCTCCAAACGGTTCAAGACTTTTTCCATCCAACCTGTTCCTTCACGACATGGTGAACATTGTCCACATGATTCGTGTGCATAGAAACGTGCAAAATTCCATGTGTTTCGAACGATGCATTGATCTTCATCAAAAACGATGAATCCACCAGAACCTAACATCGAACCACTTGCAAATCCGCCATCAGCCAAACTTTCGTAAGACATCAAACGATCTTCACCTGCAGCCGTTTTGGTAACTAAATGCGCTGGTAAAATTGGAACAGAAGAACCTCCAGGTACACACGCTTTCAACTTCTTACCATTTGCAATTCCGCGACACCAATCGTCACCATAAATAAATTCTTCAACAGAAAGACCCATTTCAAGCTCGTAAACTCCTGGTCGAGCAAGATTTCCTCCAGCTGATATTAATTTTGTTCCCGTACTTTTTCCGATTCCAATTTTAGCGTATTCTTCACCACCATCATTGATGATAGGAACAACAGCAGCTAAACTTTCAACGTTATTTACCACAGTTGGACATCCCCACAAACCTTTAACAGCTGGGAATGGTGGTTTCATTCTTGGATTTCCTCTTTTTCCTTCAAGTGATTCAATCAAGGCTGTTTCTTCCCCACAGATATATGCACCTCCACCTGGAGCAACACGTAAATCAAGGTCAAAACCAGATCCTAAGATATTTTTTCCTAAAAATCCTTTCGCGTATGCTTCGTCAATTGCTTTTTCAAGAATATCCAAAATCCACATATATTCTCCACGAATATAGATGTACGATAAATTTGCACCCAAAGCATAACTTGAAACAATCATTCCTTCAATCAATAGATGCGGAATTTTTTCCATCAAATAACGATCTTTGAATGTTCCAGGCTCACTTTCGTCAGCATTACACAATAAATATCTTGGAACGCCTTCTGGTTTCGCAAGGAAAGACCATTTCATCCCTGTTGGGAATCCAGCTCCACCTCTACCTCTTAAACCAGACTTTTGAACTTCCTCAACAACTTCTTGCGGAGACATTTTCTTTAAGGCTTTTTCTACAGAACGATAACCACCATGTTTTCTATACACATCAAATGTTTCGATTCCTGGTACATTATCATGTTCTAAAAGTAACTTTCTTGCCATGCTTTTTGTAATTATTTTGGCAACTCACCTGAACGGTAAGCAGCAATCAATTCGTCAACTTTTTCATTTGTTAAATGCTCATGGTACTTTTTACCACATTGTAACATCGGTGCATATCCGCATGCTCCTAAGCATTCAGCAGTCTTTAATGTAAACATTCCATCTTTTGTTGTTTCACCAACTTTGATGTCCAATTTATTTTCAATGTATTCAATGATATTGTCACTTCCAACCAACATACATGGTCCAGTTCTACATACTTCAAATACAAAATTTCCTACTGGATCCAAATTGAACATCGTGTAGAAACTTGCTACTTCATATACTTCAATTGGTTCGATGTTTACAATTCCTGCAACATAATCCATTGTTTCGATACTCAACCAACCACCGAATTCTTCTTCGGCCATGTGGAGAATACGAATCAACGCACTTTTATGTTTGCCTTCAGGATAAAGGCTCATCAGCTTTTGCGCTTCGGCCAATTTTTCAGCACTGAAACATGGTATTTCAGAGTGTCTTTTACTTAAATCAACGTGTGTGCTACTCATAATTATGCGTCTAATTCACCAGCGATTACATTCATACTACTTAATGTCAATACAGCATCACTGATTGATGATCCTGTAATCATTTCAGGATAAGCTTGATAATATATAAAACAAGGTCTTCTAAATTGTAAGCGGTAAGGAGATCTGCCTCCATCACTGATTAAATAAAAACCAAGTTCTCCATTTCCTCCTTCAACACTGTGATACACTTCTCCTGCTGGAATTGGTGTTTCACCCATGACAATTTTGAAGTGA
>JBILYS010000222.1:0-3992 GCA_044377625.1 Crocinitomicaceae bacterium | reverse complement strand
GGTGTGTTCACAGCAGGCGAAACTACTATTGACGCACTCGTTGCACCTGTACTCCAAACATAACTTGATCCACCAGTTGCTGTTAGAGTTGAACTTCCCGCAGGACAAACTGTTGTTGAAGTTGCACTGATTGCAGGTGTTAATGGATGTACATTGACTACAAAACTGCATGTACTTGTTCCACTTGAACCTACTGCTTGATAAGTAACCGTCGTTGCACCAACTGGAAAACTTGAACCACTTGCTAGACCTGCGATTTGTGTTACTACTACCGGTGAAGCTACAGTTGCATTTGTTTGCGTCAAGAAATTCTGTACAATTGTTTGAATCTCTGCATTGGTGTACGCGTATCCACCAGTTCCGCCAACCAATAAATAATACAATCGTGTGGCTGTATTCAAACCAGTTAAATCATGTTGTGTGTTATCTGTACTAGCGGCAAAAGAATGTGTTGCTCCACTTCCACTTGGCACAATAAAAATTTGGTTTATGGATGGATCAAAAGCACTATTCACACGTTTAACATAAACATCGTATGATTGACAACCAACCGCAACAGTGTAGGTGAATCCATCCACTACACCACTTCCATCTGCTCCATTATTCCCTGAAATAGAACAAGAAGTAACATTATTCATATCAGCAGCCATTACAAACATGTTATTTACCTTTTGAGTAAAATATTGTCCACCTGCGCCAAAAGCCGCATTTGCCGTAACAACACCATTCGTATAAGGTAAAGAAGCAGTCAAATTCGTGTTCAGGTAATTTCCACCATCATACATATCAGATCCGCCATCGCTAATGCTTGTTCCAGTAACGCCTCCATCTAACGTAAAATTGAAAGGATTAGGGATAGTAGCTGTTATTGCCGCACCATTCGTATTGAAATTAGTTAAAATTGTAGCTAAAGAAGATGTTGCACATAGCGGTGCACATGGATCAACTGCGGTTGGCGCAGTAAAAGTTGCAATTGGATTACAAGCTCCTAAATCAATATTTGAAGGACAAGTCATTACTGGACCACTTGCAGGAGCAACAGTAACATTGAAGCTACAATTTGTTGTAAGACCTGTTCCACCAGTAGCTTGGAAAGTGACAACATTCGTTCCAACTGGAAAACTTGAACCACTAGGCAAACCAGCAATTTGAGTAACCGTTACAGGTGGTGCCGCAGAACCAGAAGCTCCAGTTTGAGTAAGGAAATTAACAACCAAAGCTTGAATTTCAGCATCAGTATAAGCATAACCACCAGCTCCTCCAACAAGTAAATAATATAAGCGAGTTGCAATATTTAAACCACTGACTGTTTGAAGAGAGTTATCTGTATTGACATCAAATGTTTGTGAAGCACCACTACCAGTAGGAACAATTACAATTTGATTTATTGATGGATCAAAAGCACTGTTCACACGTTTGACATAAACATCATAGGTTATACATCCAACCGTTACTGTATAATTAAAACCATTTGCAGTTCCACTTCCATCTGCACCATTGTTCCCGGTAATTGAGAAAGTACTAACGTTAGCCATATTAGCCGCCATGACAAACATGTTGTTAACATTTGTAGTAAAATATTGTCCACCAGCGCCAAAAAATGCATTTGACGTAATTGTACCATTGGTATAAGGAATTGCAGTACCAAGGTTGGTGTTTAAAGTATTTCCTCCATCAAACATGTCACTACCCCCATCGCTAATGCTTGTTCCAGTAACGCCTCCATCTAACGTAAAATTGAAAGGATTAGAAATTGCTCCGGTAATTGCAGCCCCGTTTGCCGTGAAATTTGATAAAACGGTACTCAAAGGAGCAGATGCGCAAACAACTGCTGCACATGGATCCGTTGCAATTGGTGTTGTAAAAGTTGCAATTGGATTACAAGCAGATAAACTAATATTTGCTGGACAAGTAATAATTGGCGCACCAGTTGGGCTAACAGTAAGTGTTGTAGAACCAGAAGCAATGCAACCAACATTATTTACAGTCACAGAATAAGTAGTCGTGGCTGCTGGAGAAACTGTTATTGACGCAGTTGTTGCCCCAGTGTTCCATAAATAAGTTCCCCCACCAGATGCGGTAATTGTACTGCTTTGAGACAAACATATTGAAGATGGAGAAGCCGTTGGATTTGGTACAGGAGTGGTATTTACCGTAACTGTATATGGCATTGTCGTTGAACAACTTCCGTTTGAAACAGTTACAGTATATGCAGTTGTTGTCATCGGAGTTACAGTAATAGAAGCAGTTGTTGCACCATTACTCCATAAATACGTTCCACCACCAGTTGCTGTCAGTGTAGTTGATACACCTGAACAGACGGTATTTGTTCCGCTGACTGTTACCACTGGAGTAGGCACAACTGTGACTGTTGCATTAGAAGTTTGAGTACAAGCACCAGCTGTTCCGAGTGTTGCAGTAACAGTATATGCTGTAGTTGCAGTAACTGCTGTTGCTAACGGATTATAAATCGATGTGCTGTTTAAAAATGTTGGTGGTGCCCAAGCGTATGTATAATTTAAGGTTGGTGTAAATCTAACTGTACTATTTGTTGCTGTCCATGTAGCTGCATTATGCCCTGGAACTGGTACACCGACTCCTTGTGCGTCTTGTATGCCTTGTGTTTGGACATTGTCTGATGATGCAGCTGGGTCCATCCAACTATCAGTAATTACCAAATCAATAATATTTGAACCTTCATATAGGATAATTTGACCTGTCAAGTTTCCTGCAGTTCCATTTGGATAAGGATGTAAAGTATTGAAACAAATTATCATTACTTGATTCGGCGCTGTTCCTTGAACATGCCACGTAATATCACCAGCATCTGCCCACCAGTCACCAAAATTCAATGCTACTAAGTTATCTATACTTGTTGTAGGTATTCCAGTTCCAGTTGGCGTATACGTATTTGAATAAGGCCCAGGTCCAAATTGAATATTAGCATTTGAAGAAACCCCAAATTGCGTATATGTATTACCGAAAAAAGTAAAAGGGAATGGCAATGTTACAGGCCCACTGGAAACGTCATCTCCAACAGGACCAACACCATTCGGAGCACCAGAACAAGATAACGGTACATATGGCGGATAACTTACTGAGTAATTAGCCAAATTAGAAAGTCCAACTGCTTGCAATTGACTGTTTTGGCCAGAACAAATTGTACTTGGCGTTGCGGTAGCTGTCATTACAACATTTGGACATGAGCAACCACCATAATGAGATGCATTGATAGCAAAACCAGAAGCAAGTGTATTTGCATTTGTTTGAAATTGAATAGTTAAGGTTTGTCCTGGCTGTGACGTATAAGAAACAGTACCTGTTGTATTGGTATAAGTCGCTAATAAAGTACCACCTGTTCCTACTCCGTTATAAACTCGAACAAAATCATTTACTGCAAGTGTATATGTACCACTTAATGTATAAATACCAGCTCCAGTGTTTGTTAATGTAACTGTGCTGTTTACGCTATTTGTGTAATTCGCAGCTGAACCACCATTATCATAAAAAATCATATTGGTAGCACAAGGAAAAACTTGTGTACCAGATGCACCAAAATTTGTACCTGGGAAAGTACAAGCACCAGTGTATGTAACGGCAAAAGAAAAACCTGCAGCCTGAGTGACACCATCGGAAATAAATCGAACAGTAACTTGTTGTCCTGGAGTTCCTCCGAAAGTATATGTTCCATTTCCAGTTAAGGTATTCAATACGGCACCACCTGTTCCTGCACCATTATAAACAATGATAGACTCACCAGCGGCCAACGTATAAGAACCAGTAAAAGAAACTGTTGCCGAACCAACTGTTTGTAATATTGTATAACCGTCGGCATTCGCGCCGTAATCTGTGCTGCAACCTCCATGGTCACACATTGTTGTATTTAAACCGCAATTAATTTGATTGGCTCCATTTTGAGGAACAAAAACTTGCGCCGAAACTTTTGTGGTAATAAAAAAGGCAGCAAGAATAATAAATTTTAAAAAAATAGG
>JBILYS010000221.1:0-3993 GCA_044377625.1 Crocinitomicaceae bacterium | reverse complement strand
TGAAATCAAAAAAAATCATATAATATCCTTATTTCAATTCTTTTAACTAGCTTTAATGAATGCTAATGATGATTGGTTAATAAATTTTCAAAATACACAACCAATCTGCGATCTCAAATTCTGATATTTTCTTTATTAAAAATGAGCTCAACTAGCCAATTTGAAATAATGATTATGGAAAAAACAATAGATTTAAAACTTGCGGTATTAATCGATGCTGACAATGTTTCATATACATATGTGAAAGAAATGTTTGAAGAAATTGCCAAATATGGCACACCAACTTTCAAACGAATTTATGCCGATTGGACAACACCCAATGTGGCAGGATGGAAAAAAGTATTACTTGAAAACGCAATTACACCGATTCAGCAATACAGTTATACATCTGGAAAGAACGCATCTGATAGTGCGTTGATAATTGATGCTATGGACATCCTTTATACTGGGAAAGTTGATGGTTTTTGTATTGTATCAAGTGATAGTGATTTCACACGACTTGCAACTCGCTTAAGAGAAGCAGGAATGAAGGTTATTGGAATTGGAGAGAAGAAAACATTATTACCATTTATAACAGCATGCGATAAATTCATTTACATAGAAATTTTGAAACCACAAATCGAAGTTCATGAAGTAAATGGCAAAAAGAGTACAGCAAAGAATTCAACACCTGTCAAAAATGCTCCTCTGAGCAAAATTGATCCTGAAATGATTAAATTATTAACGCTTAGTGTTGCTGATTTAGCAGATGAAAATGGCTGGACCTTTTTAGGTGAATTAGGAAATTTAGTTCTAAAAAAGAAACCTGACTTTGATCCTAGAAATTATGGTTTTGCTAAAATGTTCCCTTTGATTAAAAGCATGAATATCTTTGAAATTGACGAACGTGATACTGGGAAGAAAAACAGTAAGCATATTTATATTAGGAAGAAGTAATTAAACAACGGTCTACTCGACTATTTCTCGATTTCAGGTTAGTCAAAAGTTTATCAATGAACATTGACCAATTTCACAGGTATAGAAAACGTATTTATAAGTTAATTAAAAAAGAAAGCCATTTATCAAGAGATAAATGGCTTTCTTTTTATTGTTTTTTATACTTATAATATTGCCATTTTTACTTGTCTAATTTGACCGTTTTTAACCAATTGCAGATAGTATATTCCTGATCGAACATTATCAAGATTTATGACTTGCTCTTGAAACTCAGTTGTAGCATGTTTTATTAATTTACCGTGCATATCAAAAACATCAAATTCTGAACCTATTTCTAATCCAATTAAAGTAAAATTACCATCATTTGGATTGGGAAGAATAGCGAAACCATTAATTCCTATAGCTTCTAATGATAAACAATCTTGAACAGTTATATAGTTTGTCAAAGTTGAAACATTTGAACCAGCACTATTAGTAGCTGTTAATGTAATTGTATAATTACCAGCAGTTGAATAAGTGTTACTTGGTGATTGAAGTATTGAACTGTTTCCATCTCCAAAATTCCACTGCCACGAAGTTGGTGTATTTGTAGAAAGATCATTGAAAGAAACTGATTCACCTTCACAAATGCTTGTTGATGTTGCTGTAAAAGTTGCAACAGGAATTACTGTAGGGCCCGGGATATTATACATTACTTTAAAATCATCAAAATAAAATCCGTCTAGATTCACTCCATTATCAGTTATCAATTGAAACCTAACTTTTATAATTTGACCCAAATAATCACTTAAATTCACCTCATCAAGCACCCATGTTGATTGAGTCCCTTCATAAACTGGTAGGTTGTTTGGTTGTACACTTCCATTAGCACTATTTCCTGGCACCGTATAATTTGTACATTGTCCAATCCATGTTGTTCCTCCATCAACTGAAACTTGAAATTGTGTAAAATCATAATCAGTTTCCAATGCCCATTTCGCATAATAAGAAACTGTTGCAGTAGTAATATTTGTTAAATCAATTGTAGGGGTATATGTATACGTTTTATTCGAATTACTTGTATAATTAGCACCAGGAGAATCTGTATAAGATTGAGTTGCTGAATAGAAAGTAGCAGTTGTTGTAGACCAATTCCCTGTCCAATTTACATTTGAACCGTCTTCTAAAATTTGAACCGTTAATGCACCGTATGTTTTTATGATCGTATCCTTGTGAATCCACATACCATTATCTGTTTCTAAGATGTATTTTATTTGATCTCCAAATTGGATTGCAGGGTTCAACGAATAAGAAATAGCACCAGCCGTTAAAGTTCTTACTGGAACATTATAAACCATTGGACTTCCAACAGAAACAATATTCAATAAGGGAACAATTGAAACTGTAATTGCTCCGTCTTCTATTCCTAATCTATTTGCAGAATGATTAAAATTTCCGGTTAATGTTGCAATACTTGCAGGATCTGTATCTTTTACAACTAAATATTTGCGAGCAATATGTGCCAAAACAAGATTTGGAAAAACCATTTCTTTGCACGTTGCATCAATTTCAGATGCTGGCTGCCAAAAAGAAGTCCCAACTTCTGGAGTGTGCACAAACATGGTATCCTTTAATCCTACTCCAATATCCACCTTATACATATAATCATCTGAATCGCCTGACGCTGGGTATAAGGATGAACTTTTCATAGCTGTATAACCATTGTATTGAACTTGGTGATTTGATTCATCTTGAAAATAATCATGATGTGGTGCAAATTCAGCTGCTGTTGTGCCAATAGGGAATAATATATCCTTTGCATATGTATGGGCATTGAAAGCTGAAATAAAATGATTGTTCTGCACCAACCAGCGCATTGCTTGAGTTTCTGGTTCAGAAAAAGCTGCAGTTCCACAATACGTTTCATTACTTTGTGTAGTGGTTGTTCCTGTTGTTCCAAATTGATATGAATAATTGCGATTTAAATCCACACCGTAAGAACCTCCAGAATTCAACCTTCTATTCTTTCTCCACATTCCACCACCACTTGGGTTAGTTGTTTCATTATATATATAACCATCAGGATTTACACACGGAACAAAATACAATTGCATATTATCTACAATATATTTTGCCTCATCATTCGTGTTGTAATTCTCTAATAAATACCACATATAAAAAATGGTTTCCATCATTGCCATTGGTTCACGAGCGTGGTGATTGGCAGTGTAAAGTACTTTCTTTTCTACAGCTTCATCGGTTGCAGGGTTATCAGATATTTTAACATAATAAAGTGGTCTATTTTGAAATGTTAAGAAAGTTGAAATAGGCGCTCTAGCAGTAATTAACGTTGGATATTGAGCAACCATCGCATCCAATTCATCTAACATTTGTTGATAGGTCAAGTAACCACCCATTGAACCTTGATTAAAATTTGTTGGCGTTGCTGGTGAAAAACCAGCAGAACCGGATGTTCCCGAACACGCTGCATTTTTTTCTACTGGTTCTGTTCCAATTAGATTTTGTTGCACATAATACTTAACAACATCATCAATTAATATTTCAATATTAAAGCCGTGATTTTGCATGGTAGCAATTTCCACATCTGAAAAGTCAGAAATAAAAAAAGTATTTTCTTTATATGTACCATGGTCAATTGTGACACCCAAATCTGATAACTGTTTAAGTCCAATGGCATCCGTATTTATTTTTACACGTGAATATTGTTGTGCAAAAGAAAGGCCGCAAAAGAGGAGAGAAATTGCGAGTAATATTTTATTCATAGTCTGATTGTTTTAAATTTTTAAGTTTAAGCATTGAAAGATAAAAATTTAAAGTTTAACTTCTAAACTATTTCGATGTTTGTTTTAAATTTACTGATGAATGATGTGATTTATATTCTTAAAAAAAAATCATTTATCCATTCATGCGTTCATTCATAAAGTTCTAATTACCATCTATATATTTCATGTTCTTTTAAAAGAATTAAAAAGAGAACTTTAAAAAAAAATATCATGACTGAAAAGAAAATCACATTTGGAAAAATATTTTGGCCTAGCTTCTTAGCAGTATTTATCA
>JBILYS010000220.1:0-3995 GCA_044377625.1 Crocinitomicaceae bacterium | reverse complement strand
ATTTGGAAAATTCTGCAATTCAATTAGCACCAGCCATGACATCTGGTTCTACCATTTAATTAAAACAACTTGAACGTGATTTTTGGAGAATGACTAGATTAATTTTAATCGGCTTGCTATTGTTTATTTCTCTTCATGGGACAGGACAAACTGCATATCGCTTTAGAAATTATACGATTAATAATGGTTTATCCCAAAGTTCTGTCACATGTATCATTCAAGATAAAAATCATTCTCTTTGGGTTGGCACACAAGACGGTTTAAATCGTTTTGATGGTAAGAATTTTGAAATATTTACGTCAGATGATACACCTGGAATTGAAAGCGAGTACATTAAATGCGCTGTAAAAACCAAAGATGGAAATTTATGGTTTGGCACAACGAATGGGCTAACACAATATAATCCAGACAAAGAGGTGTTTACAACATACTCTTTAGAACAAAAAACAGCCTTACAAATAGAAAGCCTTAGTATAGATCCTTCAGGGATTATTTGGGTTGGCACAATTGGAAAAGGTGTTTTAAGTTTTGATCCAGAAAACCAAAAATTTAAACAATATCCAACTCTAATCCCATCTAAAAAAATCCAAGCGGTCTTTTGTTCCGAGTCAGGAGAGTTATTTGTGAACACGGAAGACAAGGGTGTTTATGGAACGAATCAATTAAAAACAAAGGCTTTTTTAATTCCAATAAAAAGTAAAAGTGAGAATCCTGTTATTATTCAACGAATTACACAAAGCGAATTGGGTAATATATTATTTGGAAGTAACCAGGGGGTTTTTGAATATTCAATTTCACAAAAGAATACGTACCCGAAGTTTCCGCAATTGGAAATGGAGTTTGGCTACATGGGAATAGCAGATATTTATTTATCACAAAACAACAGTTGGTTTATTGGAACAACAAATAAAGGCTTATTCACTATAGCTTCAGATGGAAGTGTTTTTAATAGCACGCAGGATATTTTTCAAAAAAACGCATTACTTTTTAATGATATTAATCTTTTATTCTGTGATGATTCCGGCACTTTTTGGGTTGGAACTGATCGAGGATTAGCAAGCTTTGACCCAATGAATCAAGGTTTTTTAGGTGTTGGTCCTAGTGGAAATTTAGAACAAGGCATACCCACTCCAAATGTTTGGAGTTTTGGAGAAGATAAATTTGGACAATATACATTTATTGGAACTGACATCGGTATTTCTCGTTTTAATCGAAAATCAGGGAAGTTTGAACAATATTACAGAGACAATTCTCAATCGATAACAGGAGAAAGCGCTGAAACGGCAGCTCTTTCTATTCATGTAATAAATGAAAACAAAGTGCTTGTTGGATGTGTAGATGGTTTATTTGAATTAAATATTAACTCAAAATATGACTATTCTTTTAAAAAAATAGATTACTTAGAAAATAAGGAAGAAGCTATAAAACACACGAGAATATATTCTATTGTTCATTGGAAAGAAGATAACTATTTCTTAGGGACAAAAGGAGGTGTTGTTTTAGTTGATTTAAAAAAGAAAAAAGCTCAAGCCTTCGAACATTCAATAAAAAACCCAAACGGCACCATTACATTAGGAGTATGCAGACACATTTATAAGGATAAACAAAGTAGAATTTGGTTTGCAACAAGCTCGGGGGAATTAAATTTATTAACGCTAAAAGCAGGCAAGATTGAAATAATACCTTATAAATACAATTCTACATTATTAAAAGTGTCTAAAGACTACATTACATCAATGTGTCAGATAGGCAAAAACGAATTTTGGCTTGGAACATTTGGTTCAGGTATAATGCACTGGAACGAGGCAACAAAAACCGCAAAAAATTTCACAAAAAAAAATGGGCTTCCAAATAATGTTGTTTATGGAATAGTTACAGACCTAGAAAACAATTTGTGGTTAAGCACGAACAAAGGAATCTGTAAATTCAATTCAAAAACAAAAGAGGTAACAAATTACACTGAAATTGATGGGTTAATGAGTAATGAATTTAATCTAGGAGCGTTCATGAAGTCACTATCTGGCGATTTGTTCTTTGGTGGAATTTATGGTTACAATTATTTTAACCCGAATAAACTTTCATTAAACAAGCCAAATGTTGGGGTCACTATTACAAAATTTAAATTGGATAAAAATTGGTTAAGACCTGGAGATAAAGATTCCCCACTTTATTTGCCAATAGCCAGAACGTCGCACATTGAACTCAGTTATAGGCAACGAAGTTTCACCGTTCATTTTCAACCCTCAGACTTAAGTAATCCTGAATTAGTTAATTATAAATACATATTAGAAGGATCTGAAGAAGGTGAAGTAATGCTTGGAAATTCAAATGAATTAAGGTTTAGTTTATTATCTCCCGGCGATTACACATTAAAAATATTTGCTAGAATTGGTGATGGTCCTTGGGGAAAAACACCGGCTATTTTATCTCTTTTTATTAAATCCCCTTTTTGGGCCACCTGGTGGTTCTGGATTATAATAACAATAGTTTTAGCAATTTCCGTTCGCCTTTTCATTCGAAATAGAATTGATTCTGAACGCAGGAAACAAGTTCGTTTAGAAATGAAAATTGCTGACAGAACACGCGAAATAAGAGAACAAAATATTCAAATTGAAAAACAAAGAAAACAACTGGAAGAAGAGAAAAATAAAGTTGTCGATAATCAACGCTTGTTGCAAATTGAAAAGGATAAAACTGAAAAATTGATTCGTAGAATCATCCCAGAATCCACAGCAGAAGAATTAAAAAATAAAGGAACAGCGAGTGCCCGGGCATATAAAACGGTATCGGTATTATTTACAGATTTTGTTGGTTTCACAAAAAGTGCAGAACGAATGAGTCCGACGGATTTGGTAAATAAGTTGGATGTTTATTTTAGTAAATTCGATGAAATAATTGTTAAAAATAATCTTGAGAAAATAAAAACAATTGGTGATGCATACATGTGTGCTGGGGGAGTGCCAGTGCGCAATAATACAAATCCAATTGATACTTGTATTGCGGCTTTGCAGATTCAAGATTACATGCGAAAACGCAAAAATAACAGCATTATAAATAACACAGAATATTGGGAATTGCGTCTCGGTATTAACACCGGAGAGGTTGTTGCCGGTGTTATTGGAAGCGAAAGATTGGCTTATGATGTTTGGGGAGCAACGGTAAATCAAGCTCAACGTATGGAAATGCTTGGAGAACCAGGAAAAGTTACAATAACAGGAAATACGTTTGTATTAATAGAACCATATTTTGAATGTGTTTTTAGAGGAAAAGCTCAATCTAAAAGTCGTGGATTGATTGATATGTATACGGTTGAACGGATCAAACCAGAGCTTTCAATTGATGGAGAAGGAATAATTCCAAACGACCGTTTCCAGCAGGTTGTTAATCTTCACCTCTACAGTTCAATTAATTACTATAAAGCGGAACGACATATAATGAAGGTTCTTGAAAAAGGACTTTCTGACAAGCTTCATTATCACAGTATTGAGCATACGAAAGATGTTGTGAAGGCTGTTGAACGATTAGCATTAATAGAAGGTGTAACAGATGAGGGCTTGTTTTTATTAAAATCGGCTGCTACTTATCACGATGCTGGGTTTGTAGAACAATACGAAAAAAACGAACCAATTGGTGCGCGATTAGCGGAAGAAATTCTTCCAAAGTATGGCTACACAGAACAACACATTAACACGATAAAAGAACTCATTTATGTTACCCAAATCCCTCACAAGCCAACTAATAATCTTGAAGAAATTATTTGTGATGCCGATTTAGATTATTTAGGAAGAGAAGATTTTCATGAAATTGCTAACAGGCTGCGCAGAGAGCTTCGTGAACACGGTAAAATAGATAGCGACCGTAGATGGGATGAAATTCAAGTTCAGTTTCTTACAGCGCACAAATACTTTACAGAAACAGCGTTGAAAACAAGAGCCGCTAAAAAAGAAAAAAACTTGGATGAAGTAAAAGCAAGATTATTGAAGAATGACTATGTT
>JBILYS010000414.1:0-4006 GCA_044377625.1 Crocinitomicaceae bacterium | reverse complement strand
TATTATGATCTTCGTTTCAGAGTTTTGCGTGAACCTTTAAACCAACCAATTGGAAGTGAACGAAATGAAGGAGACGCAGCAGGAATTCATTTTTCATTATATGATGATTCTGTAATCAAAGCAATTGCACGATTGGATCAAGCATCTAAAACTACTTCACAAGTGAGATTCGTTGCGGTTGAAATGAATTCACAAGGAAAAGGTTATGGCAGAGAAATCATGAATGCAACGGAACAAAAATCCAAAGAACGAGGTAATACTAAAATGATTCTAAATGCTCGTGATTATGCAGTTGATTTTTATCTGAAACTGAATTATAAATTAATCGAACCTTCCTATAAATTATTTGACGTTTTACAGCATTTTTTAATGGAAAAAGAATTGTGATTATTAAAACTTAATCAACAAATCTTTTTAATTCATCCTGACTGAAAGTCCATTCTGGCGTGTATAAATCACCACTAAAACTCAGCGAATACCAAGGACTCAAACCTTCATTATTTGGGTTTTTCAACAATTGAATTTCTTGTGCCGGCATATAACTTTGAGCTAAAAGAAAAAGTTTTTCTTTCGTTTCTGGATTGATTGCCATGTCGACAACAATTATTGCGTGACCAGGCGCTCCACCATGAATAAAAACATCCCCAATTTGCATACTTTCAATTGGAACTGATTTCAATTCATTTGTTAAAGACAAAGTTGATGCATATCGAAATACACATTCCATGTAGTTCCAAAAGTCTTTATATGTATTTGATGCCGTTCCACTATCGGTCCAATGTGTATTATTTCCAGCATATACGATTCTTTTTCCTTCCATCCATTTGGAATAATCTGCCCTTAAACCACTGACAAAATTAAAATGAATTTCAGAATACCTTTTTTGATTCCACAAATATTCAGCTTTCAACCGCATAATTGCATCTGCACATTGATGAAGATCTTTGTTACCAATCGGCAAATCAATTACAGCATCATAAACATTATAGTTTATTTTAATCGCTCCATTAAATTTCTTTACAGAAGACCCATGCGGTTTTAATGGAAGATTTCTAAGATAACTCTCAAATGAAAGGTAACCGACTTTTGTTCGTTCAAAGTTTTCAGGACATTTAAACCTTGCTTCGATTGTGCTACCTAATGTATCCAATTTATTTTTAGCAATCTTATTGCTTAAAGTATCTGGCGAATTTTCGGCATTCATCTTTAATTCAACTTCAGTTTTAACAGTTGGCGAACAACATAAAAAAAAGAAAATTGGAATTATAAGTAAATAAATTAATTTGTTCATTTCAACGTGTAAAATACTATAAATCGATTTTACAGAAAAGTAACAAAAAAATCAAAGATTCAAGAAAGAAATATTAGACTTTTGCCTGTTTCAAGCGATCATCGATTCTCTTCGTTACCAAATTAAAAAGAAGTTTTGCATCTTTTTCACTTAGTTTTCTTCCAAATCGGATAAATTTCCCTTGGTATTCGAATTCAATTCGCTCTCCGCCTCTTACCCACGGAGAAATCTCCCAAACAGCTTGCATAGATCTTTCTTTTGGATAATGCATGGAGATTTTCTTGATGTTTTCCAAATAATAGGTGGAAGCTTTACCGTATTTTTTTACTGATTTTTTATAGATAAGGGATGTTTCATTTATTTTAATTAATTCCTTTCCCCACATTAACCATGCAAACGAACGGATTACTTTAACTGCATAATAAAACCAAAAAGTCATGAAAACAAAAACACTGATTTTTTCTTGGTTGTTCAATTTAAAATTGAAATAAGACCAAACAACTGTTGCGCCTATAACCAGCCACATTGAAATCCAAGCACCCATTAAAGCATTTACCCACACTTTATCCTCAGGATAAACGACAATGGTCGTTTTAATTTTATCTTCTACAAAGCTTACTCTATTTCCAATCCATTTCATGCTGCAAAAATACTTATTATTTATTCAAATTCTAACAAACAAAAAGGGCGACAAATTGCCGCCCTTCTCTCTATAATAACTGTTATTATTCAACGATTAGACGTTTCACCATTACTTCGTTGTTAACTGTCAATTCAATTAAATATACACCGGCTTTCAAATCTGATGTATTCAATTCAACAGTTGAAGATCCATTCAATGAACCATAGTTACGAGCAGCAATAATTTTACCTGCCATATCCATGAACTTCATACTTACAGTTGATTCTTTTGTTAGATTAATTCCAACCGTCGTATTTGACACTGCAGGATTTGGGAATACTCTAAATGTTGCATCTAATTGATCAGAATTAATTTCTGTTACACTTGCAGTATTTCCAACAACAAATCCGTTTCCAACAGCTTCTGTAATTGTAGCTTTGCCAGCATTGTCAATTCTACCATTTGGTGCAATCAACATACCAATAATGTGGATTTCATTTTCATCCCAAGTAGCAGGTAAAACAAAAGTCATATTTAAGGTATGTGTTTCTCCAGAATTTACAACCGCAGGAAAACTCATTGGTTCACCTGCAAAAGAAGGTGAGATAACTCGTGCAACGTGATCATAACTCATTTGTGCTGCTGGCACAGAGCTTGGTAATAACTCATAACCTCCCATTACTCCACTTGCGCCTCCAGCGTATGCATTTGATTGATTGTATCCTGATCCTGTTCCTGTTACATTATCTTCAGTTAAAACACATGCAAGTTTGTATGCATTTGTTGCAGCTGTTTGGAAATCCGCAGAAATAGAAACATTTAATGTTCTTGTAGCAAGATCCCAAGTTGCTCCATTTTGAATAAATGCCACTGGTGCAGTTTGTAAACGAGAGAAAAAATCAGTTCCCATACCTGAAGGATCCACTTCAGTACCTCTATCTACTAATGCATTTGGATATCCACTAACCAATGTTCCAATTGCAGCATCATAATCTGTAACTGTCATTGGGTCACCGTTATGAACTGCAATTCCAGCCCAAAAATCAGCGTAATCTGTTTCAAATAAATCCATGTAAACAGCTCCTCTTGGACACCATTGACACCATGTTCCAGTTGCTTCTTCTCCAACTACCATTTTACCTGGTGCAGGCACAACAGGCGAAACCATAACTGAAGATATGTCATCTGCCGCATCATCATCTGGTCCACTCAGATTCACATTACTTACAGTATAAGCCATTAAGTTTGAACCAGCAACTAAACTGATAGGGTTTGTAAGTGTAAATGATTGCTCTGCCAATGAATTCATAGTAAGTCCTGAATATGACTGATTGTAATTCACACCATTGTAGTTACACGTTATATCAAAACTTGTAATTTGATTAACTCCAAGGTTTCTTACTTTAAATGCGGGAACAACTGAATTCGTTGCAATATTTCCTCCGTTAAATCCTGCATAAGTAACTCCAGCATTTAAAACTGGCAAGATATACGGTGTAATAATTGTTTGGAAATCATCAATATAGTATTGAGCATCGAAAGGTGTGTCATTGTCAACAGGGAAAATATCAATTGCTTCAATTTGATTTACAGTATTTGAGAAATAACCAGCAGAAACATTATCAATGAAAATTTCCCATTTATTAATATTAAAGTTGATTTCTAAACGAAAATTAAACCATGAACCTTGAGGATAAGTTGCTGAAAAACTTGAAACTTGATTAAAAACTAATGTTCCATTGTCTCTAAAAAAAGCATCCAATGCATATGTATTACCCATTACAGCTGTTTTCTGTAGGTTGAAATAAGCGGCTTTACCAGCATTAACCTTCATGTTGAATTCCAAAACAAACTGACCAGTATTTAATACACCAAAGTGACGAACTAAATCTACAGGACCACCTGTTGAGGCAGTAGATGAGAAATACAATGAATTTGATGGACTAGAAGAAGCCGCATTCGAAACATTAACATCTTCCGCTCCACCTGGTGCATTGCTCCAAGTAGTCCAAGCTCCTGCACTTTGCGGTCCAAGCTTTATTCCTGGCGTATATGCATCGAAATTATCTAAAAATGTTTGTGAAAAAGTAGAT
>JBILYS010000219.1:0-4009 GCA_044377625.1 Crocinitomicaceae bacterium | reverse complement strand
CAGAGACGGGAAATTATTTGAACAAGAATATAGCATCGGTAAACCATTATATGATGTTCGCGTAATTGGCGAATCAAATGACACTGGAACGGAAGTAACATTTAAACCAGATGGTTCAATTTTCGAATTTACTGAATACAATTATGATACATTGTCGGCTCGTATGCGTGAGTTGGCTTTTTTGAATAAAGGAATAACAATCACTTTAACAGATTTAAGAGATGTAAATGATGATGGCGTGCCAGTATCAAACGCTTTTCATTCAGAAGGTGGTTTGCGTGAATTCGCGCAATATTTGGACCGTAATCGTGAATCGTTGATTGCAGATGTTATCTATTTTGAAGGTGAAAGAGAAGGTATTCCTGTTGAAGTTGCTTTAACGTATAATACAACCTACACAGAAAATATTCTAGCATACGTAAATAATATTAATACGTATGAAGGAGGAACGCACCTTTCAGGTTTCCGTCGTGGTTTGACAAATAC
This sequence comes from Crocinitomicaceae bacterium, assembly GCA_044377625.1. Lineage (GTDB taxonomy): Bacteria > Bacteroidota > Bacteroidia > Flavobacteriales_D > Crocinitomicaceae > M0103. Next base: position 3,523 of record JBILYS010000219.1, on the reverse strand, counting down.
ATTGAAGAAGTACGCTACTGATTCAGGTATGTTGACGAAAGAAAAGATCGAAATTGATGGGGATGATTTCCGTGAAGGATTAACAGCTGTTGTTTCTGTTAAAGTTCAAGAACCACAATTCGAAGGTCAAACAAAAACGAAATTAGGAAATAGAGAAGTTACTGCTCCTGTTAGTCAAGCTGTATCGGAAATGTTATCTGCTTATTTAGAAGAGCATCCTGCAGAAGCAAAAATTATTGTTGACAAAGTTATTCTTGCTGCTCGTGCGCGTCACGCTGCTAGAAAAGCACGTGAAATGGTTCAACGTAAAAGCGTTTTGACTGGTTCAGGTTTACCAGGAAAATTGGCTGACTGCTCTGAAAAGGATCCTGCTAAATGTGAAATTTACTTCGTCGAGGGAGATTCTGCGGGTGGTACAGCAAAACAAGGTCGTGATAGACATTTTCAAGCAATCATGCCGTTAAGAGGTAAGATTTTGAACGTGGAAAAAGCAATGATCCACAAAATATTTGAAAACGAAGAAATCAAGAATATTTACACAGCACTAGGAGTGAGAATCGGAACAGAAGAAGATTCAAAAGCTTTAAATGTTGAAAAACTGAGGTATCACAAGATTATCATTATGTGTGATGCCGATGTGGATGGCTCCCACATCGAAACATTGATTCTTACATTCCTTTTCCGTTTTATGAAACCGTTGGTTGAAAGCGGATATATATATATTGCAACTCCTCCTTTATATCAAGTTAAAAAAGGTGGTAAATCTGAGTATGCTTGGAATGAAGACATGCGTGACCGTTTAATCAACGAATTAAAAGGCGGCGGATCTGAATCTTCTGTGAATGTTCAACGATACAAAGGTCTTGGAGAAATGAACGCGGAACAATTGTGGGAAACTACAATGGATCCTGAAAGAAGAACGCTTCGTCAAGTAACAATTGAAAATGCGGTTGAATGTGATCAAATTTTCTCAATGTTAATGGGTGATGATGTTCCGCCAAGAAGAGAATTTATTGAGAAGAATGCAAAATATGCAAAAATTGATATTTAATTCTAACGAGTTATAAGTTGAGACGTCCACAATTGTGTGGGCGTTTTTTTTTAACTAAACCGCAAGTATTAAATTAAAACAACATCTATATTACCTTAACGTTAATATCGAAATATGAAAAGAATTAGTTTTATTATCGGAATTGTCTGTTTACAAGCGACTTTGTCGTTTTCACAAGACTTTTATGACAGAGCAACGGTCCAAACAATTGAAATATTTTTCACAACTCCAACTTGGGATGCCCAAATGGATGCATTAGCTTCAACTACTGAAGATTATTTATTAGCAGATTCAGTTCGAATCAACGGGGTTGTTTTCGATAGTGTAGGAGTGAAGTACAAAGGGAATAGTTCGTACAATGCAAATAATAATAAAAATCCAATTCATATTTCGTTAGATTGGGTTCATGGAAGTTACGATTACCAAGGATATACCGATGTAAAATTGCAAAATGGCTATCAAGACCCTTCAATGATTCGTGAAGTTCTTTCCTATGCTATTTTAGAACAATATATGGATTGCCCAAAAGCAAATTTCGCCAATGTTTATATCAATGGGACATTAAGAGGAGTGTATTCAAGTGCAGAGAGTATCAATGATAAATTTAATGGAGATCATTTTTATTCTTCTAATGGAACATTTTTTAAGTGTAATCCAATTGGAGGCGCTGGACCAGGAGCATCTGTTAGTCCTGATTTAAAATACATCAATTCAGACAGTAGTTCTTATTCAAACGGGTATGAATTGAAATCAACTTATGGCTGGAATGATTTAGTCGAAATGATTGACACCTTGAATAATAATTTTACAGCAATTGAAAGTATCCTTGACGTTGATAGAGCACTTTGGATGTTGGCTTTTAATAACGTTTTAGTGAATTTAGATTCTTATTCTGGGGCATTCAGACAAAACTATTATTTGTACAAGGATTTGAACGAACGTTTTTTACCAATTGGTTGGGATTATAACATGAGTTTTGGAGGTTTTCCTGGTGGAACGGGTTCTGGAGCATATACCGCAACTACCCTAGATCCAATGTCAAATAATGCATCTTCAATCCACCCATTGATTGTTAAATTGTTAGGAAATGCTCAATATAAAAGAATGTACATGGCGCATATTCGCACAATAGTTCAAGAGATGTTTGCTTCTTCGTTATATGTTACAACAGCAAATACACTTAGAGCAACTATTGACGCTTCTGTGCTTGCAGATCCATATAAATTCTTTACCTATACGCAGTTTGTTAATGGTTTAACGACTTCTGTCACAACTGGTGGTCCTGGTGGGTCGATTCCTGGAATTCAAGCGTTAATGGATGCAAGAGCGACATTTTTTAGTTCAAATGCCAATTATATTTTAGTGGCTCCAGCTATTTCTGCTTATGCTTCAAGTGTTGTTTCTCCTTCTTATGGCCAAACAATTACACTTACTGCAACATGTTCTAATGAAACAACTGTCTATTTAGGATATAGAATGGATTCACCATTAAAATTCACGCGTGTTCAAATGTTTGATGATGGAGCTCACAACGATGGAGCAGCAGGAGATCATGTTTATGGCGCATCGGTAACTTTGAATTGTGTCATGTTGGAATATTACATTTATGCGGAAAATTCGAATGCTGGATTGTTTAGTCCGCAAAGAGCGGAGCACGAATATCATACATTAATGGTTACGCTTCCTGCTCCAACAGCTGGACAAATTGTTGTGAATGAATTAATGGCGGATAATTCTACCTCTGCCTATGATGCAAATGGAGAAAGCAACGATTGGATTGAAATCTATAACACAACATCAACCGGTTTGAATTTAAGTGGACTGTATTTATCGGATGACATCTTTAATTTAGCGAAATGGCAATTTCCTTCAGGAACAGGAATTACAGCAAATGAATATTTAATTGTTTGGGCAGACAACGACACCTTACAATCTGGTTTACACGCTAATTTTAAATTGGGAATTAATGGTGAAGCAGTTATCATCAGTGATGGTGTTACAGTATTGGATGGAATAGATTTCCCAATTCAAACAACAGATGTTGCTTTTGCTCGCTGTCCAGATGCAGGAACCTTTACATATGGCAACCCAACATTTGCAGCATCAAACAATTGTTTCTTGTCAATTAGTGAAGATTTATTGCCATTGAATGTTTCAGTATACCCTGTTCCTACAAGTGGAAATGTATTTATTTCTTCTCTTGAGGAAGGTAAATTACAAGTTCAAATAATAGATCTTCAAGGTCGATTATTATATGAAACTGTGACACAAGATAAAATAACTGAAGTGCCATCTATGAATTGGAATTCAGGTTATTACACAATTAGAATTGTTTCTGAGAATTATAAAGTGACAACAATTCCATTTATTAAAGAATAGAGAAAAGAGTTTCAAAAAAAAATCCCGATTGGTTATCAATCGGGATTTTTTTTTAGAATTTATTTTGTATTACTTTTTGACAATTTTAAAGGT
>JBILYS010000403.1:0-4018 GCA_044377625.1 Crocinitomicaceae bacterium | reverse complement strand
AACTCCCCAAATCTAAACAATTCAGCAAGTCCCTTGCATTGGCAATATTAAAATGTCAAGAACTTCAAGAACAACCAATGCCAGGAGTTTCTTGGACGGTTGCACGAAATTACTGTAAGTGGTTGTCAACAAATCCTGAAAATAAAGATATGGAATACTCTTATTCCCTTCCAATGCTTTCGGAGTTAATTGCGTATAATCAATTTTATAAATTGGGGCAATCAAAAGAACTAGAATCTTGGACGTTAAATGCATATGATGAGAGTTCTATTACATTTTCCAGTATTGGTGAATACCAATATTCAGCTGGGTATAATGATCCACCTTCAATGAAAAGAAAAGTTATATATGGTGGTTCATATCAAATGAACTATGATCCCAGATCAACCTATAATTATTTGCAATATGAGTATCAAGACAGTTCATCTCGATTTGTTGGTTTTAAAATAGTTAGGACAACAAAAGACGTTAATGATTCTGTATATAATGTAAATAGATGCAAGATTGAAATAGGTGAAAAAAACAATCGATTTCATAGTCAATATTTGGAAAACTATGAAAATGGAAGAAGTAAAGTTATAGGTGAATATTATTTTGGTCAGAGAGTTGGTGTTTGGTCTGTTTGGGACACAAATGGGGTCTTGTTGATTCAAAGAGAATATTTGAATAATAATAGTTGTAATTTTTTATTTCCATTTTCTGACTTTGCCTATAATAAATTGTATGAGGAATACCCACCGTATACTTTTCAAAGAAACGATGAGCAATTTTATCCTTATCGATATACAGAAGAAAGAGCAGTTGCATATTCAAATCGATTATGGAGACAATTGTCAACCGAAAATGAACCTGAATTATTTCGCTTAATAGATTTTAAGAAAGTTACATCTGAACTAATGAAGAAAGACCTGAAATGGTATTTTTATGGAGAAAAAGGAGACTTTAAAAATGTTGTAGAAAGTGATTCTTTGATAGCTTTAAAAAATGATATTAATTCTTGGGATTTTAGTCGAATTGAAATTAAAGAAGATTTCTTTTTTAACAAAGACATTCTATTGTCTGACACACGACAAGTGGCAATTAGCTTTTATAGAAATAAAGGAGATGAAAAACCATCGTACACATTATTTTATCCACATACAAGAGCTATTCTGGCTAAATTTCAATATGAAATAACAAGTTTGAACGACCTGAAGAATTTAGATGATTTTTTCTTCTTTCATGAGTATAGTGGCGAAATTGTGAATTGTTCCTCTGGTTTTGGAAAACATTTTAGTAATGATCCTAATTGTATATACGATATTAAAAAAATCATGACTGAACACGATCTTTGGATCTCTTTTGGCAGATAATACTTAAATCAAAAAAGTAGATTTTTATCGTTTTTAAACTTTTAGCCACTTTTCCATCTACATTTCTTCAAAAAAAAAGAAAAAGATTTCCAAAGTTCGAAGCTATAAAATGAAAACTCTTATCTTTGTTGAAATGGAAAAGCAAGTCATTCTAAACAAACGACATTTTGAATTAACACTCAATAGACTTTGCTATCAACTTATTGAATCTCACAGTGATTTCTCGAATACCGTTTTAATTGGACTTCAACCCAGAGGTGTAAACGTTGTTGCACGTTTGAAATCCCAATTAGAAGAAATTCTTGGGAAAGAAATAGTGTGCGGAAATCTAGACATTACCTTTTATCGTGATGATTTTAGAAGAAGAGAAAAACCATTGATTCCTAGTGCAACAAACATCGATTTCGTCATTGAAAATAAAAATGTTGTTTTGGTAGATGATGTGCTTTATACTGGAAGAACAATTCGGTCAGGTTTGGATGCATTATTGGCGTTTGGTCGACCTAAAAAAGTTGAATTACTCGTGTTAATCGATCGCCGTTTTCAAAGAGATTTACCAATTCAAGGAGATTATGTTGGGAAATCGGTTGATACCTTGAATTCTGAAAGAGTATCCGTTGAATGGAAAGAAATAGAAGGAGAAGATAAAGTAGTTTTATACACAGCAGAAACAAATGAATAATTTAAGTGTAGAACATCTTACAGGGATAAAAGACCTGACGCGTGAAGATATCGAATTGATATTCACAACAGCTGATAGTTTTAAAGAGGTAATTAATCGCCCAATAAAAAAGGTGCCATCTCTGCGCGATATGACGATTGCCAATTTATTCTTTGAAAATTCTACACGAACAAGGCTTTCATTCGAATTAGCTGAAAAAAGATTGTCGGCAGATGTTGTCAATTTTAGCGCCGCAAGTAGTTCTGTTAAAAAAGGTGAAACACTGATTGACACGGTGAATAACATCTTATCGATGAAAGTTGATATGGTGGTAATCAGACATCCAAATCCTGGTGCAGCCAAATTTCTCTCTGAACGAATCAATGCGAAAGTAATCAATGCTGGAGATGGAACGCACGAACATCCAACACAAGCTTTATTAGATGCTTATTCTATTCGTGAACGTTTGGGTTCTTTGGAAGGAAAAAAAGTAGTAATTGTGGGCGATATCTTGCATTCTCGTGTTGCACTTTCAAATATATATTGCCTACAAAAAATGGGTGCTGAAGTAATGGTTTGTGGACCAACAACACTTATCCCAAAATATATTCATGAATTAGGAGTAAAAGTAGAACATAATCTGCGCGCTGCATTGGAATGGTGTGATGTGGCAAATATGTTACGAATTCAATTAGAACGACAAGACATAAAATTCTTTCCGTCCTTGCGCGAATATTCGATGCAATTTGGATTGACAAAAGAAATATTAGATTCATTGCCAAAAGAAATCATTGTCATGCATCCTGGTCCAATCAACCGTGGTGTTGAAATAACAAGCGATGTTGCGGACTCTAAACAGTCAATCATTCTTCAACAAGTGGAAAATGGCGTTGCTGTTAGAATGGCCGTGATTTATTTGTTAGCATCGAAAATTGAACGTCAATAAAATTTAGTTACATTTGAACAAACAGAACACAATGAACTTCGAGTCTACTCAAAATAAAAATGAAGCGGTTGTAAAAACGAACGTTGATAAACTTGACGCTTCAAACGCTCCTGAATTAAAAGCAGAATTGCTTTTGTTGAATAAAAATGGCGTGAACAATATTGTGATTGATATGAGTGCCACAAAATATTGTGATTCTTCTGGTTTGAGTGCTATTTTAACTGCAAATCGTTTGTGTAAAGACACCAATGGTAAATTTGTCTTATGCGGCTTGCAAGATAATGTGACAAAATTGATTCATATTTCACAATTGGATAAAGTTTTATCAATTTCATCCAGCCAAAAAGAAGCACTCGAAGTAATTCATTCGTGAGTTTTGAAGTAACAATTCTAGGGAGTGGAGCAGCTGTTCCAACTTTAAGAAGAAATCCAACATCCCAATATTTAGTTTGCAATGATCGTCATATCTTAATTGATTGCGGCGAGGGAACACAAATGCAAATGCGAAAATTTGGAATTAAGTTTCAACGAATTAATCACATTTTAATTTCCCATCTGCACGGAGATCATTTTTTTGGACTCGTTGGGTTGTTGAGTACGATGCATTTAATGGGCAGAGACAAAGGAGTCACGATTTATGGTCCGCCTGAATTGGAACTAATCGTAAGGTCACAACTAGAAATTGGTGGCGGAAAACTGAATTTTGATTTAGTTTTTGTTTCAATAAACGGTGATGAATCAAAATTATTATTTCACGATAAATTAATTGAAATTCATACATTTCCTTTAAAACATCGTATTCCAACGAATGGGTTTTTAATCAAGGAAAAATTGAAAGAACGCCAATTGTTAAGTGATGCGATAAAAGGCTCAGGACTGAAATTGGAATATTTACCTCTGCTTAAAAAAGGAGAAGATGTGATCGATGAAAACGGCAATATTTTTTCATTTGAAGAATTTACAGCTGCTCCGAAACCAAGTTATTCTTACGCTTATTGCTCCGACACCACTTATTGGGAAACGATAATTCCGCATATTGAAAACGCAACTGTACTTTAT
>JBILYS010000218.1:0-4023 GCA_044377625.1 Crocinitomicaceae bacterium | reverse complement strand
CATAAAAAAGGAGTTTCCAACGGTACTTTTGACACTTGATACTTTTCGTGGAAAAGTTGCAAGAAGAGGCATTGATTTAGGAGTCGATATAATAAATGACATTAGTGGTTTTCATTACGATGCCGAATTGTTAGATGTTATTTCTGAAACAACGACTCCTTATATTTTAATGCATGTAAATCCTGAATTTGATCAAATGCATGTTCCTAATATCAATGAAAATATTTACCGCGATATGATTTATTATTTCTCTAATAAATTAATACAATTAAAGAATAGAGGAATTGTTGATGTAATTATTGACCCTGGATTTGGATTTGGAAAGACACTTGAACAAAATTACTCAATCCTTAAGAATTTGGAATTGTTTCACATTCTTGAACGCCCTATTTTAGTTGGTTTATCCAGAAAGTCGATGATTCATAAAAAATTAAATTTATCCATTAATGACTCTTTAAATGGCACAACAATTCTTAATACTCAAGCAATTTTAAAAGGTGCTTCAATACTTAGAGTTCATGATGTTAAGGAGGCAAAACAAATAATTCAACTTATTTCTTAACCTTTTTCCTTTTAGTGCGTATTGTTAATTGAAAAGATTTTTTTATATTCAGAATTCATTAACCAAACACTACTTGTATGAGGTATATTTTTACACTACTCTTTTTAGTTGCAATTTGTAATGTTGTATTTGCTCAACCAACGGCAATTATTGCACCTTCCTCAACAACTGTTTGCGCTGGACAGTCTATAATTTTCAATGATGCAAGTACGGGGACCAATGTTGATACTTGGACTTGGTCATTTGGAAGTGGTTTACCTGGAACAGCAAATACAGCTGGCCCACACAGTATTTCTTTCCCTTTTGTTGGAACGTTTAATGTTTGGTTACAAGTAGCTGATGATTTTGGAATAGATGATACTACCATTCAAATTACGGTAACAATGTGCAGCACTCCAACTGCAGCGTTTTCCATTTCAGACAATACAATATGTCCAACAGACTGTATTACATATACGAACAACTCCACATCGGTTGGAGCAACAACCTATTTGTGGACATTTAATGGTGGAACCCCTTCTAGCTCCACTGCTCAAACTCCAGGTAATATTTGCTATAGTACTCCTGGAACTCATAATACATCGCTTTTAGTTACGAATGCATTTGGAAACAATACTTATTCACAAAACATAACTGTTGTCGTACCTCCTACTATTACGGCAAATGGCACCAATGTTATACCTGTTGATCCAGGCACATTGGTTTCAGTTACAGCGGCAGTTGTTCCTTTATCTGTCGGTAATTTAACTTGGTCTTCCAATCCTGTAAGTCAAATTGCAAATTTAAGCTGTACATCTTCGGATTGTTCAACGGCAGATATAACAGCAGTTTTAACAACAATTTACACTGCTACCTTTACAACAAGTGAAAATTGTATTGTAACCGATACTCTTAAAATTACGATTAATACTCCTGTTGGTGGTTTCAAAGTTGGTGTACCAAATATGTTTTCACCTGATGGAAATTCTGAGAATGATGTTTTATACGTCAGAAGTTTCCAAGACAAACTGATAACATCTATGACATTTAGAATTTTTAACCGCTATGGGCAATTAGTTTTTGAATCCATTGACCCTAACATAGGTTGGGATGGCAGTTTTAATGGTAAAGATGAAAACGCAGGAGTATTTGTTTATACATTAGACTATGAACTTTTTGATGGAACAACGGGTTCTATAAACGGTAATGTAACATTAGTAAGATAAGAGTTATGGGAACAAGAATAATATATATAAGTATTTTGACATTCATTTTGTCATTGAATACTCTTGCGCAACAAGACAAGCATTTAAGTATGTGGAATGAAAATGCTGCTCAGTTTAATCCAGGTGCCGTTGGTGTAATGGATGAAAATGCACGTTTGCTTACAAATTTCAGAATGCAATGGCTACCCTTGAATGGAAGTGCTATGCGTACAAACACATTTTCGTTTGACACTAGAATTACAACTAGCCAAGTGACGGAAAGTCATTTGGGCATTGGTGTTAATTTTTATAATGACCAAACAGGAGATTCTAAATTAACAACAAATAGTTTTTCAGTTCCAATAGCTTATAATATTCAACTTGATAGAAAAAGCTCTTTATCAATAGGTATTTCCCCAGGATTTTATTCTCAAACAATTGGAGGGAATCAAACATGGGACAACCAATGGAATGGGGCAACATTCGATCAAACATTAGTTAATGGCGAAACATCTTTACAAAAAGCTTCTTCATTTGATTTAGGTTCAGGTATGCTTTTTAAACACAAATTTGATGCAACCTCATATATATCAGCAGGATTTTCTGTTAACCATCTAAATCCATCGGCTATAAATTACTCTTCGAATGGAAATGGAATGTTCAGACAGTTTAATTTTCACGTCAGTGCAACAAAATTTGATTCTCAAAGACGTTTCGGAATTTCGCCCCAAGCATTAGTGACTTTAATGGGACCTAATTATAATATTTTAGTTGGTACTTATTTTGACCACGAATTATTTGAAAGTTCACAGCGGACTAATTATGTTCAACGTTCCTTTATTTCATACGGATTTTTCATGCGTTGGAAAGATGCCTTTATTATTTCCGCAGCTTTTAAAACAAATGGTTTTAAATTCGGCGTAAGTTATGATGTCAATTTATCTAAGTTGAGCACTGCAACAAGATCTTCGGGAGGAGTTGAATTATTCTTGAAGTATTCAATTATTAATGATCCAAATTCAAAAATAGGTGACAAAAAGTTATTCCGTTGGAAAGGCGGAGGTGGAGGATTGTAAATTCATCTTTTAACTAGCGTTTCATTATAAAATTGGGGCAAACATTAACTAAATGTTCTGCCCTCTTTTTTTGCAATCATTTTACCGCCTTGAATTCCACCTGTATGAATAAAAAGAATGGAGCAATTTGAAATATTGAATTTCTCGATCCAGTCAAACAACGCATACATGGTTTTTCCAGTATAAACAGGATCAAGTGGAATCTTTGTTTGCTCATAAAACGTTTCCATGAAGTCGAGGAGTTCTAATCTGTATTTCCCATATCCACCAAAGTGATAATCTGGTAATACCTCAACTCTATTTAACAATTCGTTTGCATAAGTTGCTTCAATTCCAGAATGATTAAACAGATTTTTCATTTCTGATATAGCATCAAATCCTTTTAGCACTGGCACAACGTTCAATTTTGTTTTTTCAGGAATAGCCATTAATACTCCAGCACTTGTCGTTGTTGTTCCTTGTGCAATGAAGATATAATTATAATTGTTTGGTGTTTCTAGAAGTATTTGTTGACAGCCAATCAACCCATAATAATTACTTCCACCTTCAGGAACGACATGAAAATTGGAATACTTATAAGATAATTCTTCTTGAAACCCTTTTTCATTTCTCAAAGAATAATTTTCTCTAGAAACAAAAACCAATTGCATTCCCATTAATGAACAATTCTTTAATGTATCGTTGGAATCAATGGATAACTCCTCACCTCTTACTATTCCAATTGATTTTATTCCAATTTTATGACATGCAGCAGCAGTTGCGAGGAGATGATTTGAAAATGCTCCTCCAAAGGTCAGTATTCCGTCGTTTTTCATTTGAATGGCATAATCCACATTGTATTTCAATTTTCGCCATTTATTTCCAGAAACATGTTGATCAATAAGATCATCTCTTTTTATAAATAAGTCAATTGAACGCTTGTTTAAGGTTTCTAACTCCACTTTTTGTGTAATCGAATTTTCTAAGTCAAACATTCTGAATTGAGTCGTTTATAAAATTGGTAACTTTGTTATATGGAAAATGATATGTCAGGCTTTTCAAAAAAATCACAATTAACTGAAGAAGATTATTACTTGAGTCCTGAAGGATATGTTGTTTTTAATGAAAAATATCATTTAAAAAGAGGTTATTGTTGCAAAAGTGGCTGTAAACATTGCCCTTATGGTTACGATAAAAAGACAGGTGAAATTAAAAAAAATTA
>JBILYS010000027.1:0-11415 GCA_044377625.1 Crocinitomicaceae bacterium | reverse complement strand
CTGTAACTGTTTTCAGTTCTTTGTCAACCGCTACTAGGAATTTCTCATCTTCCTTGTTTAACGCTTCTAATTTCTCCTTTTCAGAAAGTGAATTGTTAGATGAAATTTGTTCTTTTCGTGCTTCAATCGTTGGATCTACTTGCGCAATTACTTCCTTCACATTCGGTATTTCGTTCGTATTCGTAGCAGCATCTATTTCGGTGTTGCGTTGAGTAATTATTGCATTCGTATTTTGCTTGATTTGGATCAAAGCTTGTTTTTTGTTTTGAAGTGTTTTATCGCTAGGATTCTTCCCTAATTCAGTAGAAACGACTTTAAGTTCCTTGTCAATGGCAGCTACAAGTTTTTCATCTTCATTATTCAACTCTTGAAGCTTTTCCGTTTCATTTAAATTAACATTCGCTTCAATTGATTTCCTTTCAGCTTCATAACCGGGTTGTATCGTTTGAATTAATTCATCACGATCACCTGTTCCATTTTGCGACAATAAAGCTTCAACTTGTTTTTCACGATTGGAAATCAATACTTCCAACTCTTTTTGATAATTAATAATTTCTTGCTTTTCTTTATTTAGATTTTCATCGAATTTATTGTCAATTAGTGATTTTTCAATTTCCGCTAATCGTTTATCCAATATTTTATAGGTATTTCGATCATTTAAAAGTTGTTTGTACATTTTATCTTCTTTAGACAAAGAAGGGTCATCTTGAATTCCTTTTGACGATGTTTTGTATTCTTCAATAATGTTACTTGCTTTTAATCCTGATGCAACAACAATTCTTTCTTTTAAAGTTGGGTCCTCCTTTTCAAGCGCAACAATTTGTTGACTTACATAAGCAGTTAATGTATTAGAATTAGTTTTCTCTGTTTCTGCTAATGCTTTAGCAGCTTTTTCTTTCGTTACAACAGCAATTGATTTATTGGAAATAGCATCTTGTAAAATTTGGATTTGTTTATTAACCAAAAATTTCTCCTGACTTTTTCTATCGATTATTCTTTGGAGATTGCCTAATTCTTCTTTAATCAGTCTAATTTCCTCTTGTTTTTCAGCAATATTTTGTTCTATCGCTGGAACATCCTTTTTCTTAACTGCACCGATTGAATTTTGTAGTGTTTGAATTTCAATTTCAAGTGTTTTAACATCTTTATTATAACCGTCAACCTTTCCTTTTAAACTGCTAATCTCCTCATCATACTTTACTACCTTATCCACTAAATTTTGCACTAATTCTGTTGAATTATCTTTCAAAATATCTTGAAGAAAAGTTTTATTTTCTACTATTAATTGAACTGCTTCTTTTTCATTTCCTGCTTTGTATAATTGATCAAATTGTTGACTAATCGATAATAATTTCTGTTGATCAGCTCCACTTGTTGATTTGGAGAGCACTTCTTTAATCGAATCATTTAAATGCAATAAATCTTTTGAGTATTTCTTAAGTTCTGTTTGCTTAACGATAAGGGATTCAGCTTCTTTGAGAAGGATGTATTTATTTTCTTGATTTTGAGTTTTATTTGCTTCTGCAACTTTATTTTTAATCTGTTCTTCTAAAGCGATGAATTCAACTGAATTCTCTACCACTAAATTATTTATATTATTGCCAATATTATTAATCAAATTATTGTTTTCGGCTCCTTTTTTCAATTGTTTATTTAACACATCCGAGACTTCTACAAGCAGTAAATCACCTAACCCTAAATCATCTAAAATTTCTTTATTGATTTTATCTTTTTCAACTTCATTCATGTCAAATTCTTCAACATTGACATTTAAAGTTGAACGCATCTTTATTACTTCTGCTAAAACAGCGGCTGGATCATCAACTTCTTCGTCAAATAAATTCACAATTTTCACAACCTCTCGCCCTTCTTCCATTGTATGGATAATTTTTTGCTTAAGAGGTTTAAACTCTTTCATGAATGGAATTGAAACGATGAATTTAAATTCTTGAACACTTCCCTCAATTTTCATATTGTACTCATATTTCCCTCCTTTTGGAAAGGTTATCAAGTAAACAGCTTTATCATTTGAATTGAATTTACCAATGACTTCACCATTTGCATAATCTCTTATCTCAAAGTTGATTTTCTTGATTTTCGGATCTATTTCAGAGAGGAAATTCCCCTTAACAACTGCTAATTGCAATGGGACTCTATCAACATTCACTTTGTACACAAATAATTTACCTAATTCACTTTGTCGAGCGGAGGCAAAATAGGCGTTTTTATTTAAGGAATCGACAACATAAAACACATCATCATCGGGCGATGAAACGGCAAAATCCATATTTTCAGGTGGACCAAATGAATTATTGTCTGGATCAAATTTGCTTCTAAAGACATCGTATCCACCCATTGAATTGTGCCCTTTAGAAGAGAAATACAAATAATTCCCATCTGGATGCATATATGGGAAATCTTCATCAAAAGCCGTATTTACATTTCCTTGAATTTGCTGAGGCATACCCCAAGATCCATCAGGCAATTTTCTTCTGACATAAATATCTTTTCCTGTATTTCCATTGTCACCATAACTTGAATAGTAAATCAATGAAGCATTTTGAGGAAAATGAACTAAAGGAATATGGTTGTTTTTCTTATCTAATTTTGTTTGAAAATCTGCTGTAACAAGTAAATCACCGCCGATATCTTGTAAATCATATACTCGAAAAAATTTATCAGTTGTTATTTCTTTTTTCTCAGAAACGATAATATCTGTAATGGTTGTCATCAAACGCTTTCCATTTTGGCACATTTGAATTTCTCTTTCTGCGTCTTTTACCTTATTTCCATTTGGACTTTTTTCCAAATAATGTGCATACTGTTTTATGGCTTCGTTGAATTGATAATTTAAATGCAACGCTCTTCCTAAAAAATAATAGGCATCAGGAGAAATGGCAGGATCGTTTACGGCAAAAGATAAATATTTAATTGCCTCTTGTTTGTTATTGGAATTATATAAAAGGCATGTTCCGTATTTATAATTGTATGCAACGTCTCTTGGTTGAAGCGATAACAAGCGTAAATACAATGGAGTTGCGCTCAGATATTGTTCTGAATCGAACAGCTTATCTGCTTGCGCCTTCATTTCTACCTCTGTTTGCGCGCTAAATAAAAACGGAAAAAAGATAAAAAGTAAGAGAAATATTCTATGTTTTTGAATGTTCACTTAAATTTAAAACTGTACACTATTTAATACCAATGGAATAGTACGTTTACTTCTTAAAAAGGTTCATCTTCGCCTCTTCTCCTTTCACCAACCGTCCAATATTTTTTCTATGTGCAAAAACGACTAGAAAACTTAATAAAATACTGAAGCTCAACAGCCAATTAGAATCCTCTTGAATAATGAATCTGATAATTAACGGAAATGATAAAGCTGCAACTATTGCACCCAATGATACATACTTAAAAAGAATAAAAAATAGTAAGAAAAGTGTCACACAAATTAATGCTGCTAATGGCTGTAATCCAATTATTACACCTAATGATGTTGCAACACCTTTTCCCCCTTTAAATTGCGCGAAAATTGGAAAAACATGTCCTATTACCGCGAAGATCGCTGCTAATATTTGAATTTGGATAACATGTTCATTTTCGATTCTTAAAGTCGAATTTAAAACAATTACCGGTAAAAAAGTGGCTAAAGCTCCTTTAATGATATCAATGGACAACACAACAATACCAGGTTTCTTTCCCAAAACTCTAAACGTGTTTGTTGCTCCTGCATTTTTGCTTCCATGTTCACGTACATCAATATCGTACCACGCTTTACCAACCCAAACAGCTGATGGGATTGACCCTAAAAGGTATGCAACAATCGAAAAAATTATATAATCCATTCCTATTCAAATAATCTTAAGAATTTACTCAAATAAACTTGTGCCGAAGTTGATTCAAATTTAAAATTCTTTGTTTTACGTTTCTCTTCTTTGATTGCATTTACGGCAGTATTAAAATCTGCATCACCAGAAACAATTCTCATATCACCATCCTTTTTGGTCATTGCATAATCGAAGTAGTAATCTCTTCCTCCAGGAATATCAATTTGCAATCCAAATCGGTCACCTCCATTTTCAGAATAAATCTGTTGGAAGAAGGCTCTCATAGGTACATATTTCATAATTGGCTTTTCAAATATATTAACTAATACAGCAGATTCAACATTTGTGATAAGTCCTTTTTCTTGAGACGACATTTTATCATACGAAGTTAATCTCAATCCAGTTACTGTAATCGCTGTTTCAATTTGCTCCGGCAATTTTTTAATTTCACCTTTTATCGTATAATCAGATTTAATTCTATCCGCCGTTTTAAGATCTGTCCATTCAACTAAAGCTTCTTCAAAAGTTGTAGAATTAAAATCCATTGCTTTTAATCCTTCAACAGCATTAATTCGCGTAGCAACATCCTCCATTACTCCTTTATCAAGCGCCATGTTAAACCTTGCTGTTAGGTTCATAGAAGTTTCCCCAGATTCTTGGTTGTAATTAACAACACCAACTGCATCTATAACAACGTCACCATAATCCATTCCTAAGTTTACAACACCTAGACCGTTTAATGAACAACTTTCTGTATGAAGCGCTAAGAAGTTTCCTTTTTCTGATCTGTTTAACAACTTTTCTTTTGAAGCAATTTGAAACTCTTTTGCAGCAATATTATATTGAAGATAACCACTAGCAGTCATTACAATTGGGTCATTTACATCGGCTAATTGCGACAAGAAAGTTGGGTATAATTTTATACTATCTGTATCTCTTGAATTACGCCAAACAATACCAGCAGAAATTGCTTCTCCATTTAAGTTCTTCATTTTCGCAGAAACGGGAATCTGGATGTTTTTCGGATCAATTGGAGCACTAAAACTCATCCACGTTTTATCAAATTTCTCGCATCCATGATTTATTCTTGTCGCACCTTCAAAATTGATTAGTGGATTGGAAGCTAAGATTGCTACTTTTCCATAATAATCGAATTCTGAACTCAATTTAAAACCTGCTTTCTCATCAATCACACCACTTGCGTATGTTTGATAAGCCGTATCTAACGTAATTTTTTTCATTTGAAAATACGTCAACACGCTGTCTTTATCATAATAAGGGTATTCACCACTTCCAGAATAAGCCCTTTTCGCAGTCACTTCAACATTTGCATTGGTAAACGTATGGTATTTGGTAATATAATTAGCAACGATTTTGGCATTCACAAAAGGTTCCATCCTAGCCTTTTTTTGTATAACCACTTTCATGCTATCAGGATAAATTCGAGCATCTGCAATTTCCAAATACTCCACTTTTTCACAAAATATTGTTCTTAATTTCAAATCATATTTTGCTTTAGGCGCTCTGAACTGGAGTGAATCTTGGTCTGGGTGAACTGAAAAGAAATTCGGTCCAACTAAATCCATATCTGTATCAATAGTAATGTCTTTTTCTCCTGATTTTTCCAATTGCAATTCAGCATAATCCATGAACCATGAAAATTTATCCATTCTACAGATATATTGATTTACAGGAAAGTTTACTTGTGAAGAACCTCTATTTGATTTAAATTCACCCATTCTTTCTTTAAATGAAATATGAGCTTCAACATTTTCTGCTTGGAAGGCCATCGGATCCTCCCCTTCTTCAGCAAACGTGTTTTTTAAAGAAAATCCTGATGTATCTGCATCAATATCCCACCGTTTAAATGTGTAATCGTCGGACACTGTTGTTGCAGTTTTAAATGTCATCAAACCATTACCTCTCATCCCTTTAGGAGTAACTGTAGCGGTGCCTCTTAACTTTGCCTCAGATTTAAAGAACAATAAATCACTTTTTGGTGTTGATTGAGCTCGTAAATAATTTTTCTTTGGGACATACGTTATATAAGCTTCTTCAGAATTTACATCTGGGAATTCAACTCCTATTTCAATTGGTCGATTTACAAATTGTGCCAATCCAATTGTTGAGTCAGGTAAGAAATTCAATGCTTTAGAAGTCGAAGTAGATTCAACAAAATTTATAACTCCTGCACCTTGAAGTCCATTGTTCGAAAGGACAATTTTATTTTCATATTTTGCACCAACGCCATAAAATTCATATCCTCCAGCTGGTGCTTGAGTCGCAAAACCAAAAGAATAATCAGCCATAATTTTTATGTCTTCCGTGATTTTAGGAAAAATACCTGCTGAAGTAAGCTCACCTTTAAAACGCAACGTTTTTTCACTAAAATCATCTAAACTATCCATATCAAAAGGTGCTACAGTATAATAAAAACGAGTACTATCATAAACTCCTCTAAAAATAGTCTTGGCATTATAATATACAAATGACGGTTTTGAAGATTTTAATTTCGGGAAATCTTTAATGATTTTATCATTACCAGAGCGATTTGTAGGACTGTCAACAAAAAGTTCACCTTTAATTCCATTTATGTTACTTACCATTGGAATTGGCTTTGTTCCATCCGTTGGTTGTAAGGGTCTAACCCTAAAAATTGATTCTCCTGATTTTAAGATGTTAAATTTATAATCTCTATAATTAAAATTTGCAGAATAGGTGTTAATTTCCATTTTACCAGCATTAATCCAACCACTAAATTCAAAATTTCTATTCTCTTTTAATATTAAGCGACTAGCTTCTGGAAAAACTGTTGTATTTTGAATATCTGAAATTTTTACTTTATCAACTGCATTCATATCAATCTCCAATGTTCCTAAATTCATTTTTCCAAAATAGGTCATTAATCTTCGATCTTCTGTCTGTTTTTTAAATAATTCCTTTAATGCTTGTAAATTTGGATCTCCTTTAATTTGTTCTTCAGAAAATCCTTTTAACTCTTTCGGTCTCAAATCTGAAGTAAAAACAATATTGTCATAATCTTTTTTACCTGCCTTACCCAAAACAAAATTATCGAGCTTTGGATTAACTGTTATCATTTTTGTTTCTAAATCATAATTAATGAACCCCATACTTGATAATTCAATTAATAATGGCTTTACTTGTTCTATTGTCTTCCCTAATGCCGTCGCAGCCTTTCCTTCGTTTATGATATATTCATCATATTTATAGCAATATTTTGAGATTGCGGCCAAAGGGTGCACTGGTTCCAACCCTTGTAATTTATCATATAGACGCTCATCAAAATAACTTTTGGATTCAAAACTTGCAATCCTTTGTTCTTGTGAAGTTCCAAAATCATACGTGTAATAGATATCTTGTTCATCAACTTTCCAGGTAATTTTAGGAACAAAAATATCAACCATATGGTATGAATCATGAAAAGGAGACATTCCATTTCCAGTTAAGGTACGACTCAATTCGATCATTTTTTTATCTAAATCATAACCAAATTGTATACCTCCATGCGTGATTGAATCTCCCGTATTAAAATAAAGAGCCATCGCAGCATTATTACTTGAAATTTTGGTAGGTGAGATGTAAATAAATTGTGCACTTACTTTAATGAAAACAACATTGTTTCTATAAATTAAAATCTTAGCGGGATCCAACGGTGAACCCATACCGACAAAACTTGCTCCTTGCATTGTGAAACCACCATCATAATCAACATTTTCTTTTATGCTTTTAATTCTTAATCTTTTTTCATAAGAAAGAAATTGCGGAAAAACTTTATCTTCTTCACGGTTGATTGTAAATGCACGATCTGTTAATTGTCCTAAAATTGGTTTAGAGAAATATTTTGTAGTTAAGGCAACTGAATCCGCTGAAAGATTAGGCGTCTTGCAGGAAACATCATATTTTTTAAGCGTTGCAAAAGTTTCATTCTTCGATAAGCCAACTTTTTCCCAAGTGATGTTACCTCCTAATCCATCCCATTTTTTTAAAACTGGATCGTATGTTCCACTTGTTTTAAATACAACCAAACTATCAATAAAAGGCTGCTCTTTTTTCGTCTTAGAATCACGGTTTTCTATTCTACAAACCAAATTTCCATTCGAACACTTAATGAATGGCTTATCGGTAAATTCAAAAGAATATTCCCCACCTTCATAAAACCATTTAAAATTTGAAGATTCTGCAATTTTTCTTTCCGAGAAAAAACCAGCTGATAAATCGATGAAATCCTCAAATTTCTTGACATTTGTTTTGTCTAATAATTTATCTACAGAACTTTGCCATGCTTGAAAACTGGCATTTGATTGTTTTGCATTTACTAAAGAATAAACTGAAAAGACATATTGATATATTTCCGGATATGGACTCATTTTTTTTGTTTCCATCAAATTGCACGTTTCCACCATTTTAGTGAAATAGGCATCTGGAAAAAGAGTTGTTTCTAAGAGAATAACGGGTAATGTTTTCTTAGCAAAGTCATGAAATTCACCCTTACCATAATCTATCAATGACTTTTGAAATTCCTTGGTGAATTTTTCACGATTATTTGAAAAAGTTTGAGAAAATGAAACGAATGAACACATCAATCCGCAAAACAAAACAAGTCTTTTTACTACCATATTAACACATTTATTTTTTCAATTCTATTGCCGCCCAATTATCTTTGTTCAGTATTCGATGTTTTTGTAGTCCCAATTTCTCAGCAATTATAACCAATTCATCTACGTCAGTATCAAAAAATCCACTTAACAATAACGTACCATTTTGATTTAACATTTTAACATAAGAAGGTAAATGATCTTTCAAAACATTTTTGTTGATGTTGGCAAGAATCAATCCAAAATGCTGACCTTCTAAAACATCGATATTTCCACAAATTGCTTCAATTTTGGTGCAACTATTTCTTTCGGCATTTTCTATTGTATTTTCTACCGACCAATCTTCAATGTCGACTGCTACAATTTTTTGAGCACCTAGTTTTTCAGCCACAAATGCTAAAACGCCAGTTCCAGTGCCCATATCTAGTACCTCTAACGGCATGGAATCCAATTCAAATAACGCTTTCGACATCATCCAAGTAGTTTGGTGATGACCTGTACCAAAAGACATTTTTGGCTGAATTTCAATTAACATACCTTTTAACTTCTCCTTTTCATGAAAGGGAGCATGAATTGTTAAATAATCTTCAACTTCTACTACCTGAAAATCAGCCTCCCATATAGCATTCCAATTTTGTTGAGGAATTATTTTCGATTCCCATTGAGCAACAAAATCTGATGATGGGATTTTTAAAAAAGTATTAAAAATTGGATCCTCACTATTGACCAATGTAACTTGTCCAAAAGCCTGAATACCAGTTTCTGTTTCTACAAAACTTTCATAACCACTTTCGGCCAATTCAGTTATTAGGATTTCCGACCATGGATCCTTCGGTACGATGTTTACGGTTAATTCTAAATAATCCATTAAAAAGATCTTGCAATTGTGATGAATGATTCTGCTTGTAATGATGCGCCGCCAATTAATCCACCATCAACATTTTGACAACTAAATAACTCTTTTGCATTCGATGCGTTACAACTTCCTCCGTATAAAATTGAAATTGAATTTGCTATTTCTGAACTATAAAATTCAGTTATCCAAGAACGAATAGAGGCATGCATTTCCTCGGCTTGATCAACAGTTGCTGTTCTGCCGGTTCCAATTGCCCAAACCGGTTCATATGCAATTACACACGTTTGAATTTCTGCATCTGAAAGGTGGAATAAACTATCTATTAATTGTTGTTTGACATAACTTGATTGAGTTTCATTTTCTCTAATGTGCAACGGTTCACCACAACAAAATACAACTCCAATTTCATGTAAAATTGCTGCGTCAACCTTTTGTTTTATAAGCTCTTCTGATTCATGAAAGATTTCTCGACGTTCGCTATGTCCAATTAGAACATGACTTGCGCCACAATTCTTTATTTGTGTAATTGAGATTTCACCTGTAAACGCGCCACTTTCTTTTGGATAAAAATTTTGAACGCCAACAGCAACCTGATTGTTGATTTTTGCTATCTCCAATAAAAATAAAGCAGGAGTAAAAACCATTAGCTCAACACCGGATAAATCTTTGGAATTACTTACTATATCATCTATTAGCTGAATAGCATCATTCAATTGCAAATTCATTTTCCAGTTACCCGCAACTATTTTTTTTCTTGTCATTTTTTTAAAACATTAATTTTTAACCAATCAACTGATGGAATTGATCGATGAGGATATTTTGCTTTTACGATTCCTTTTTGAATAATTAAGAGAGACGGATTTGCTCTCGCAATTGATTTCAAACCTGTTCCATCATTTAGGAGAATTGGAACATTGAAACTGTTTTCTGCCCGAAAATTATTGATTTCATTTCTGCTTGCATTTGTAATCATAACAAAAGGAATGTCATTTGATTTGCAATAGTTAAAGAGCGATTTAACACGGGCAATATTTTTCAAATTTGCAGTTTCCAAATTTTGAACACTTAAAATAACCACTTGCTTTTCTCTCACAATTTCTTTCTTGAAAGAGAGTTGAGTGTCTTCTGGATTCTTTTTTAACTTGTCCGAAACGAAAGAAAGATTGCGCTCTACGTTTTTCAAGTCTTTCACATTAATAAAAGGATCAAATTGGTCAGAAATTGTTGGATCAGTAGATGCAATTATTATTTTTTCGGTTTGATCAACAATTGAATATTTTTTATCATCCCACAATCTTGCGTTTGAATTTGAGGTGTACTGTTCTTTAGAATACGTTTTTTTTACACCTGTTTTATTGTTCCGAATAACATAAAAAATATCTTTTTTGCCTTCCTTTCCATCATTCATTTCCCACATTAAATTTTTCCCTTCAGCAAAAGGACTAAAATCTTTTATTGGTTCGTATCTCAATACATAGCCTATAAAAATGGAACAAAGAATAATTATGAACAAAATACTTCCCCAATGATTACCGAGGAAATAACCGCCTCGATTATACATCCACAAGGCTCCTATTAATGCAATAAAACTAAATCCAATTGGTAAATACCATCCAAAAACAAAAGATAAAGCAGTAATTAAAAGTAATGATAGTATAATAAATTTAACATTTTGCTTTTTCGTGTTTGGTTTGATAATCCATTGAGCAAGAAAAATCCAAAAAACTAAATAAACTAAAACAATGTCTTTCCATAATGATTCAGAAGGTGTCAATGATCTTCCTACAGAACCTTTAAGTGCATCACCAAAGCACCCACAATCAGAAACACATTGCGGATGTTTTCTTTCATCAACAACCACTTCATCTGCAGATTTCGAAACAATTTTGATTGATTTATTTGTTTTAGCGTCTTGAATTTTCAGTTGAGCTATTGAACTCGTATTCGAATACGTATCCCTATCTAAAAACGTTGTTTTTGGATTACAACTAGCTGTATGCCAAGTCAAAAAGGTAAAAAACACCATCATTAGTGCTAATAAATAGGATACTAATTTGATTTTTCCACCGATAATTACTAATACACCAAGTATAATCTCAATTATACAAATGAGTATCGA
>JBILYS010000026.1:0-11442 GCA_044377625.1 Crocinitomicaceae bacterium | reverse complement strand
AAGAAAAGCTGTTTTAACTCCTTCTGACTCTACTTCTTCAATCTTGTAACATTGTGTGCCTAAAAGTGTTTCAAACACTCTTAACGACTCCTCAATGTTCGCAACAGCAATTCCTAAATGTTCTATTTTCTTTATCATGGCAAAAAAAAACCTGAAGCGCACTTCAGGTTAATAATTTATACGTTAATAATGATATTAATTTTTAATAAACTTTTCGTTTACATTATCAAAGTTAATGTAGTAAGCACCACTTAATAAATTAGAACAGTTAACGGATGTACCAACTCCTTTCTTAACAATGTTTCCGTATGCGTCATATATTTCATAACGCGTTTCAACAGGTGCACCATTTGCAGTAAAATTGATAATATCTTTCACTTTAACTGGGCTTTTCATCACAACAGCCACATTGGACGTGAATTTTACTTCTTTAGAAGTTCTTTTCGTTCCAGAATGATCAACTTGTATTACTCTCACAGTATTTTCTCCAGAATGTGGATTCACAGCAAATTCGTAAGCATTATCTCCTGCAACTCCTTTACCTTGCACTTCACCAACAGTAACCCATTTATTCCAGCGATATTGCTCTATTATATAAGGCAATTTTCCTTGTTCACCTGTCGTCATCCAATTTAATTTTCCAGTTGGAGAAACAGTGATTGATTTAACTACAAATGTACTTCTTGGCAATAATACTTCAGGATTCAAAATTTTTGGTTTACAACCTTCATTATGCTCTATTACAATGAAAACAGGTTCTCCAATTGCAATATTAAAATTTGCAAAGTCAATTTCAAATGCTCCCATATTAGTACCACCCGGCATAATATCACCATTAACTGTAACTTTCGTCGCACAATATCCAAATCCTTCATCATCCATTGGATTTTGAACATAAAGATTTTTCCCTTGGTATGTTCCTTCGATGGATAATGTTGCTCCAAATACGAACGAGCCTAATAAGCTGAAAACTAATACACTTAAAAATATTCTCATGAACTGCAGTATAAACAGTGGTTTCTTTTAAATTGACTACGCAATATTAAGGTCATTTTTTCAATAAAACAAACAAAATCATCCTTTTCAAAAGATAAAATGAAATTATAAAAGAAAATAACCCCAAATAAGGCCCAATTATTTGACTCTTTTAGCGGTCAGTTCTAGTGCCAAATAGTGAAAAAAAGAGTAAACCTTTGAAATTCAACAAAAGATTAGAGAATTTTTATTATCCTTGTAGAATAGAGTATTGCTATCCATTATGAAAAATATTTGCTTAACCCTATTTTTATTGTCGCTTTTGATTTCTTGTTCTTCAGATTCAAAAAAATTTGAATTTGCTGGGGGTTCAATTACTATGGCAGTTGATAATCAACCAACTACCTTTATATCAAGAGAAATTAATGATTATTACTCAGCTTCAGTTATAAATCAGATAATGGAAGGGCTGGTTTCATTAGATCCAAAAGATTTGAAAATTAAACCACAAATAGCTTCTTCGTGGAAAATTAGTGATGATGGATTAACCTATGAATTTGAAATAAGAAAGGGAATTCTTTTTCACCAACACAAGCTTTTTACTTCAGAATCATCAAGAGAATTAAAACCAAGAGATGTAGAGCTTTCAATTGAATTGGCTTGCAGTAATAATAGCAAAGGTGAATCACCTCATGCATACTCATTTCTTTATAAGGATAATTTAGTTGGAGCAAATGATTTTAATGAAGGTCGCAGTAAATCTATTAAAGGGGTTAAAATTTCTGATTCTAAAATCACATTGAAATTAATCCAAAAAGACGACAATTTTCTAAATAAGTTAAGCAACATTTGTGCAGCCATAACTTCAGAAGTCATTTATAAAGGAGATGCTGAAAATGACCTTATTGGTACTGGACCATTTCTTTTTTCTGAAAATAAACAAGGTAACCCTCCTTCGATGGTCTTGCTTAAAAATGAAGACTACTATTTAAATGATGATGATGGAAATTCATTGCCATATTTAGATAGCGTAATTTTCATTTTTCAAAACAGAAAATTAGATCAATTAGAAATGTTTGAGAATCATCAAACAGATTTAATTACAGGATTACCAACAAGTAGAATTACAAAAATGCTAGAAGGTAGAATAAATGATTTCAATTCTGCCAATTCAAAACCGCCTTTATTAGTAATGTATAATAATCCACTACTCTTAACAAATTACTATTTTTTCAATATGACTGATCAACGTTTCAGTAATATTAAAGTTCGTCAAGCATTTAATTATGCAATAGACAAAGAAAAACTTGGTCGAGATGTTTTAAGAAATCAGTACTATGAGCTTGGTTATTATGGGATTGTACCTCCAATTTCTAAAAATTTCAAAGGTTATAATTTTAAAAGTATAAAGGATGTTTCATATTCTTTTGATCCAGAAAAAGCCCGAAAATTACTTGCAGAAGCTGGCTATCCAAATGGAAAAGGATTTGGCTCTGTGAATTTGCGCTTCAACATTGACGATATTCACTCTGCAGTTGCCGATGAATTTGCACAACAAATTTTCCAAGTATTAAACATTAATGTAAATATTGATGGTTCTACTTTTGAACAAAAAGATCAAGATGCATCGCAAGCAAATGGTGATATATTCAGAAGTGCATGGGCAGGTGATTATGCAAATCCCGAAACTTTTTTAAGTAATTTTTATGGTAAAAGTGTCCCTGTTGATAAAACACAGTTATCACGAATTAATCAATCAAGATATGTGAATTCTATTTTTGACAACCTCTTTGAACAAGCAAAAAACAGTGTTAAAAAAACTGATGCTTTAGCATTATATTCTAAAGCTGAGAAAGCACTGATGCAAAATCCTCCAATAATACCATTATGGTATAATGGCGATATTCAAATTGTTTACTCAAATGTGAGAAATTTACATTTCAACGCATTGAATATGTTCATGTTTAAAGAAGTATACAAGAAAGAATGGACTGAAGAGGAGTATCAAAAAGTTAATCATTAAATAGCTTCAATTTTATAATTCACTTGTTGCGAAATTCGCAACACATATTTTGATTGCAACGAAATTCAATAATCTTTTTTAGAAATAAAATAAGAACTTCACATTGAAATAAAAAACTACTATTATGAAAACACTAATACTTTTTATCATCTTAACATTGTCTTTGAATTTGTTTTCTCAAGGGACCCAAACAGTTCGTGGAAATGTATTTGATTCTGAAACAAATTTTCAATTTTCCGGTGCAAAAATTGAAATTTTTGTAGACACTATTAATAGGTATCGTGCTATTTCAGACCTTGACGGGAAATTTGCAATAGAAAATGTTCCTGTAGGAAAATATCAAATGGAAGTTCAATACGCTTCTTATGATACAAAAACGGTAACTATTGAAGTAAACTCTGGCAAAGAAACAATTGTCAATATACCAATGAGTGAACGCGTTATTACAACTGAGGAAGTAAAAGTTACTGCTCGAAAAAAAGGTGAAGTAATCAATGAACTTGCCACAGTTTCAGCTCTGCAATTCAGTGTTTCAGAAACAAATCGTTATGCTGGTTCAAGAGGTGATCCCGCACGTATGGCATCAAATTTTGCAGGGGTTCAAGGTGCTGACGATTCGCGTAATGATATTATTATTCGTGGAAATTCACCTTTGGGTGTAGTGTATAAAATAGAAGGCGTGGACATTCCCAATCCATCTCACTTTGCTGTTTCAGGAAGTACTGGGGGACCTGTGTCTATTTTAAACAATAAAATTCTAGGTAATTCTGACTTTTTCATGAGTGCTTTTCCGGCTGAATATGGCAATAGTACATCTGGCGTTTTTGACCTTAAATTAAGAAGTGGAAATATGAATAAGCATGAGTTCTCAGGACAGTTTGGCTTTCTTGGAACTGAATTTATGGCAGAGGGACCTATGAGCAAAAACAATCGTTCGAGTTATCTAATAATGGGCCGTTATTCAACGCTTAGCTTATTTAATAAATTGGGAATAAACATTGGAACTGATGCTGTTCCTGTTTATGGTGATGCTGCATTTAAATTCAATTGGTTATTGAAAAAAGGTGGTTCTCTGTCTTTTTACGGTATGGGAGGAGCAAGTAACATAGATATTATGGTTTCAGATAAAACTACTGTTACTGAAGATCTTTATGGTGAAGGAGATAGGGATCAACATTTTGGGACTCAAATGGGTGTTAGTGGTTTCAATTATAAGAAAACACTTTCTGAAAAAACTTTTATAACTTCCACAGTTTCATTTTCATATGAGCAACAAAATTCTCATCATGAGTACATCTATGGCAGAGCATTGAATGCAACAAAAGATTCAATTGTTTATGACCACTTAGGAAGCATAATGGGCTTCAAGTTCCAAACTATCAAGACCTCTGGTTATGTTGCTGTTAATCATAAAATAAATAGCAAACATTTCATTAAAGCAGGTTTTAATATCGATGTTTTCCAAATGAATCAAATTGATACCGCAAAAACATTAGTTACTGATAGTATATTTGTTAAACGTTGGGATTATAAAGGAACAGCTGCATTAATCCAACCATTTCTTCAATGGAAATATAAAATTTCACAAGACATGGATTTCACAGCAGGATTGCACAGCCAATACTTTTCCCTCAGCAATAGTTTAAGTCCTGTTGAACCAAGACTTGGATGGAAATACAGAATGAAAGGAAATCAATCTGTTTTCGCAGGAGCAGGAATGCACAGTTCTACTCAACCTTTATATACATACACTTACAATAAATTTGATGCAAGTGGGGACAAAATATATCACAACATCAATATGGGTTTTTCGAAAAGTATCCATTACGCATTAGGATATGAAAAATCTATTAAAAAAGGATTTAATATTCGTACAGAAGTATATTATCAACAACTATATAATATCCCAGTTACAGTAGCTCCATCTGCATTTTCGTTGATTAATATGGGTAGTGGTTTTTCACGATTCTTTCCGGATTCATTGCAAAATACTGGAACTGGAACCAACTATGGAATTGAATTAACTATTCAAAAATATTTTGATAAGTCGTTCTTTCTTTTATTCTCAGGGTCATTGTATGATTCAAAATACAAAGGAAGTGATGGTGTTGAGCGCAATACTTCCTACAATGGTACCTATGTTGCAAATTTACTTGGTGGAAAAGAATTCAAGTTAAATGCAAAACAATCTATTTCTCTAGGAATGAAAATAACCGTAGCTGGAGGAAAAAGATATGGGTATGTTGATGTTGCAAAATCTACCTTGTTAAATGACGTTATTTTCCGTGATTCTGCTTTCAACGAAAGACAATTCAATGATTATTTTAGATTTGACTTAAAGATAAACTGGAAATACAATGCTGCTAAAGTAACACATGAAATTGGAATAGATTTAGTGAATTTAACTGGACAGAAAAACTTACTTGGTTTGGCTTATGCTCCTAGTTTGGATCCAACAGTTACTAGTTCTCCAAGTTATGAGCCGACAACTCAAAAGACTCAATTAGGATTCCTTCCGCTATTTTATTATAAAATTGACTTTAGTATCAACAAGAAGAAATAGATTTTACCAATGCGGGCAACTATTGCAATCATTTGTTGGTCGAATATATAATAAGATTCCCAATGCATTATCGAACGAAGTATATCCAAACTTTTGTTTTGCTATAGCATTGGGTTCATTGTTTCTTGTTGGTACATGAATTTGCTGCATATAACCGCCACTAAAAGTAGATTGAATAAATAGGTGTTTGAAAAACTCTAACCTTATTCCTACTTGAGCAGATAAAGCAAATCCTGACATATAAGAAGAGCTTGTAGTATTGGTTTTGCCTGCAAATGTGAAATTTGAAGTTGATAAAATTCCTCCTAACCCTAAACCAAGATTTGTACTTGCAACGAACCAATTATTTTTTCCAGCCTCATACCATCTGTCCGTTTTAATAAATTCGAATTTTAAATAGTTCAACCCTTTTATTTGATCATAATTAAACGTATTACGATCGGTTACGATTGATGCATTTGAATAGCTACCACTCCAAAAATTCGCTGTGTCAATACCAGGATTTATTGTTCCAGACAACAATACTTCATTCTTGTCTGAAAAAGCATATTTCATATGGTCAAACCCAATCGCAATAGCATATCCTTTTCTTATATAATATCCTACTCTAACATTATATTGTGGTAAAGTTAATTTAGTAGGATTGAAATAAATTGACGGGCTAAATGGTGTTTTATGATCTGTTGCTTTACAACCTTTTAAAGTAAAATCATATCCTGTTCCAACAAAATGAATCGTACTTTTTGTATAAGAACTCCTATTATTCCCCCAGTAGGCAAAAAGCGTTCCTTGACCATTGGAAATTTTGGATTTCCCTTTGCTTTTTTGGGCAAACAACGCTATTGGTAAAAACAATAAGACAATTAAAAATCTCATCATGACATTTTTAAAAATGCAACTTCTTTTTCAGATAAATGACGGAACATTCCACGAGGCAAATCTTTTTTTGTTAATCCTGAAAACTGAACACGATCCAATTTGACGACTTCGTATCCTAAAGCTTCGCACATTCTTCTAACAACTCTATTTTTTCCAGAATGTAATTCTACACCAATTTCTCTTGAATTTCCTTCTCTTCCTTCTTTCACAAATTTCGCAACATCGAAATTCGTTTTGCCATCTTCTAAATCTACACCTGAAACGAATTTATCTAAATCCTCTTTTTTTACCGGCTTATTTAATTCAACATGGTAAATTTTCGAAGCTTTATATCTTGGATGGGTTAATTTTTTTGCTAAATCTCCGTCGTTTGTAAATAATAAAAGTCCCGTAGTTTCTCTATCCAATCTTCCAACTGGATAAATTCTTTCTCTACATGCTTTATTTACAAGAGACATAACCGTTTTTCTTCCTAAAGGATCATCCATTGTTGTTATAAATCCTTTTGGCTTGTTTAGTAACACATATCTTTTCTTTTCCGCATTAATTGTTTCGCCAT
Source organism: Crocinitomicaceae bacterium (assembly GCA_044377625.1). GTDB lineage: Bacteria > Bacteroidota > Bacteroidia > Flavobacteriales_D > Crocinitomicaceae > M0103. Next base: position 4,443 of record JBILYS010000026.1, on the reverse strand, counting down.
CGTATTGAACGACATCACCAGGTTTGATTTTATAGCCCAATTCTAAGACGATTTGTCCATTAATTGAAACTACTCCAGTTTCAATTAAAACGTCCGCTTCACGACGAGAACAGATACCAGCATTTGCCAAATACTTATTCAAACGAATTTCCAGTTCATTAAACGATGGAAGAGGATCACCCTTCTTCGCTTTGTCTTTAAACTCAATATATTTTCGCTTATCTCTAGCAGAAACTTCCTTCTTTGGTTTTGCAGATTCACTAGCTATTTCGCTAGGATCTTCTTTCTTAAAACCTTTTGGGAAATCTTTTTTAGCATTTTTTGGTGCTTCTTTTTTAGCGCCTTTGCTAAATGGAGATGCTTCTTTCTTTTTTGGTTTGAAAGAATCCTTTGTAGTTTTTGTGGAATTTGATCTCGAAGTACGAGATTTATCTCTTCCGGTATTTTTTGTGTTCATCACGAGCAGAATTATTCCACAAAGGTAGTCTAAAATTCTGTTTGTTAAACTATTGGATAAAAAGCGTCTTCAATGTGCTCAATTTGAGTACGATAAGAATTGTGAACGATTGAAACAATGTCAAATCGTGTTTCCCTATCAATCTCATTTTTACAAATATATTGATTTGCAACTTGAATTATTTGTCGTTGTTTAGAACGCGTAACCGCGCGCCATGGTTCCCCGATTTCTGCCGTTTGTCTTGTTTTAACTTCAACAACAACAATTTTATCTCCATCCATTGCAATGATATCAACTTCCAATTTTTTAAAACGGTAATTCCTGTCAAGAATTTGATATCCTTTCTTACTTAAAAAATGTTCGGCAAGTGTTTCTCCAAAAATCCCTAATTCAACGTTATTCATGATTTGTGATTTGTGATTTATTTGAAGTTAAGAAAATTTTCTGAGATTAAACCCGATTATGTTTTCAATATAGTCCAAAAATATTCACCTATTTTCAAACTATATCGGCATTATAAAACTGTTATTTGGGCTTAACAATATTTGAGTTTGCTATAAAAACTGAACGTATCTAGTTCACACATGTACTTTGGCGCATGAATAAATTTTTAATCCTTTTTAGTTTATTGCTTTCAACAACTTTGTTCAGTCAAAATAAAATTCTGTTTATTGGAAATATTTCTCAAATCTGTTTTGAAGACACGAATTCAACGATAGAATTATCATCAGATTTACCCGACACTTTATCACCCTATTCAGCCATATTTTTGTTTTCTTCAGCACAATCAATCTTGAACGAGAAAAAATTAGAGCAACTTTTGCAGTTTTTAAATGGGGGGAATGGTCTTTATTTGGGATCTGAAAACTGGCCGTTACAAGCAGAAAGCAACATAATGACCAATTTACTTTTTTCTAAAAATGCTTGGGGAGATTTTAATGAACCAAATGCACAACTTTCTGAAAAAGGGATATTTGAAGAATTAAAAACGGTTCCAGCCGGAACAACAACTGTAGCATTTCCGATGGATTATAGATTAAAAGTTGAAGCATGGGTAAATGACGAGCCTTTGATATTATCTGGAAGGTATTTCAAAGGGAAAATTATCATTGATGGTGGCTATTCTCGCTTTTATTGTAACATTGATAAAGAAGGAAAAAATAACTTTATGTTGAATCAATTTATTAACTTTTTAACTACGCCTTAACGTCCTTAAATTTCTCCCATTAGTTCCAAAGTTTCTTTGGCAGCAGCTTGTTCAGCCATTTTTTTAGAACTTCCTTTTCCTCTACCATAATTGGTATTATTGATATTCGCAATAACTGAATATTCCCAATTCCCACCAATATTTTCTTCTGACAAGATGATAAAATCTAATTTTAATCTTTTTTTCTGACTCCAAATAAATAGTTTGGATTTAAAATCTATTTCTTCCTCTAAGATTCTGTTTAGATCAACATATTTTCTGAAAATATGATGTTGGATGCTATTTTTCACAGCGTCGTATCCACCATCTAAATAAATTGCACCCATTAACGCTTCAAATGCGTTTCCTTCAATTGTTGGAAGATTGATTGATCTACCTTTGTGATAGTTGATGATTGTTCTTAGTTCCATTGTTTCAGCAATTTCTCCAAGGGTTTTACGACTCACGACTTTTGACTTAATTTTTGTCAAGTAGCCTTCATCTTCAGATGGAAAACGTTGATACAAATATTCAGCAATAACAGCGTCAAGGATTGCGTCACCAAGAAATTCAAGACGTTCATTGGAAGTATCTTCAGTCGTATTACTCAAAGATTTATGTGTAACAGCTTGCTGAAAAAAGGATAAGTCTTTTGGGCGGTAACCAAACCGTTGCAAAATGAATCGAATTAACTCCAACTCACTTTGTGAGCGCTTCTTTTGAAAGAATGAGAATTTCAGATTCAATTACCCGTTAAATTTCTTCATAATTACACTAGTATTATGTCCACCAAACCCAAAAGTGTTTGAGATAGCAACATTCACAGTGCGTTTTTGAGCTTCATTAAAAGTGAAATTCAATTTTGGGTCAAATTCCGGATCATCTGTAAAATGATTAATTGTAGGAGGAACAATATCATATTTACAAGCCATGATACAAGCTATAGCTTCAATTGCACCAGCAGCACCAAGAAGGTGGCCAGTCATTGATTTCGTAGAACTAATGTTCAACTTGTAAGCATGCTCACCGAATACTGCTTGAATCGCTTTTACTTCAGCAATATCGCCAAGTGGTGTAGATGTGCCATGAACGTTCACATAATCAATAGCTGACGGTTCAATGTTCGCATCTTCTAAAGCAGCAAGCATGGTGTTTTTAGCACCTAAACCATCTGGATGAGGAGCAGTCATGTGATACGCATCACCAGACATTCCACCACCAATCATTTCAGCATAAATCTTCGCTCCACGTTTCATCGCGTGCTCGTATTCTTCTAAAATCAGTGCTCCACTTCCTTCACCTAAAACAAAACCATCACGGTCTAAATCAAAAGGACGAGAAGCAGTTTCTGGTGATTCATTTCTTGTTGAAAGTGCTCTTAAAGCATTGAATCCACCCATTCCCATTTCATTCACTGCTGCTTCAGAACCTCCGGTAACAAAAGCATCAGCTTTTCCTAAACGGATGTAATTGAATGCATCAATGATTGCATTTGTTGCAGAAGCACATGCTGAAACGGTAACGAAGTTAGGCCCACGTAGTCCATATTTAATTGAAATATGACCAGCAGCAATATCTGCAATCATTTTCGGAATAAAGAATGGATTAAAACGTGGAGTACCATCTCCAGAGAAAAAGTTTTGTGATTCATCTTGGAAGGTTTTAAGCCCTCCAATTCCTGAACCCCAAATAACACCAATACGGTCTAAATTTGGGTTTGAATCTAATAGTGCAGAATCCGCCATAGCCTCCGTTGCGGAAACCATAGCGTACTGCGAAAATTGGTCTAATTTCCTTGCTTCTTTCTTATCGATAAATTCTTCGACATCGAAATTTTTTATTTCGCAAGCAAATTGGGTTTTAAACAAAGTTGCATCGAATTGCTTAATTGGTGCAGCACCACTTGTTCCTTTTAGTAACGCATCCCAGTATTCACCTAATGTGTTTCCAATAGGCGTAAGTGCACCCATACCCGTTACAACAACTCTTTTTAATTCCATAGAGAATTCTTTGTTTAAACCAATAACTATTTCAATTAGTTAGCGTTCTCTTCGATATAAGAAACCGCGTCACCTACTGTTTGAATGTTTTCAGCTTGATCGTCAGGAATTGCGATATTGAATTCCTTTTCGAATTCCATAATCAATTCTACTGTGTCTAGAGAGTCAGCTCCTAGATCATTTGTAAAAGACGCTTCGTTTGTTACTTCGGTCTCTTCAACTCCTAATTTATCTACGATAATAGAAATTACTTTTGCTTTGATATCAGACATTACTTATTAATTTAAGGGTTAATCAGGGTGCAAAGAAAAAAACAATGCACTAGAAAACAAAATTATTTACTCATATAATTCAATTACTTGCTTTTTTCCTTTTCTTTTTAGGTTGGGAATACGAGCATTTTCGGCTGGAAACCCTACTGGAATCAATAAAAAAGGCCGTTCATTAATTGGACGATTTAATGCCTTGGAGATAAAATTCATTGGGCTTGGCGTGTGTGTAAGTGCTACTAAACCAACGTTGTGAACGGCTAAAAGGAACATTCCGACAGCAATTCCAACCGATTCAGACACATAATAATTGGTTTGTTTTTCTTCTGATTCTCCAATGTCATAAACTTTTTTCATGACTACAACAATCCAAGGGGCAATGTCGATAAATTCTTTTTCCCAATTTGTACCTAAAGGAGCTAAATCATTTTTCCATTCATTAGACATTCTTCCATTATAGGAAATGAATTCCTCTTCTTCTGCTAATTTTCTCAAAGTAGATTTTAATTCTTCATTTGAAATGAGGCAAAA
>JBILYS010000025.1:0-11464 GCA_044377625.1 Crocinitomicaceae bacterium | reverse complement strand
TTAGATTATGCCTTTACAGATATAGGTGATGCATCCGTTGCTCTCTATTCTCACGTCATATCCTTACGGATAAAGCTTGAAAAACCGAAAAACATGAAATAAAAATGAATTTTAAAACCTACATACTACTAATTCTTGCAACATTTACTGTAAAACTTGCTGAGAGTCAAACATATGGTAACGAGTGGATTAATTATTCTCAAAAATATTATGCTTTCAATGTTTACACTGTAGGTATTCACAAAATAGATTATACTGCTTTATCCAATTCAGGAATTCCTGTTGGAACCTTTTCATCACAAAATATTCAATTATTTGGAAAGGAAAATGAAATTCCATTGCACATTGTAGATGGTGGTGACTTAACAATGGATCCTGGAGATTACATCTTATTTTACGCAGAAAAAAATGATGGATGGTTAGATTCAACCCTTTATGATACACCAAGTGATATTGGAAATCCTAAATACAGCTTATACAACGATACGATTCAATATTTTTTAACTTGGAATAATTTAACAACAAATTTGAGATTTACTGTTGAGTCTGATTTAGATTTTGCATCCTACACTCCATCCAATTATATATTATTTGAAAAATTTCAATCCAATTCATCATCCTATAATGAAGGTGAAAAATCATCTGATGCCTCTAGTTCATTTTTCACTTCTGGAGAAGGATGGGGAAGCACGCCAATAAATGGCGTTTCGGGATATGTCTGGGATTGGAGTGCAACACCCATTGATAACATTTATCAAGGATTAGATGCTCCACTGGTTCAATACCGAGCTGTTAGTGTAGGTGCTTCAAATGCTTCTTCAACTGGCTTGGGAAATCATCACACATTACATACAATTGGTTCCTCCAATTATGTTATTCAAGACTCTATTTTTACTGGTTACAAAGCTATTCATATTGCGAAATCCTTTCCTTCGAGTATTCTACCCGCTTCAGGAGGTTCAAATTTTAAGGTTTCGATAGTAGGTGATCAAGGAGCTTTGACAGACTATCAATCGATCAATTTTTGGTCTTTTTCATACCCTCGAATTCCAGATTTATCAGGTGCGAATAAGGCAATTTTTAACGCAGAAAATAATTTATTAGAAAGTAAAACACGAATTGATCTAACGAACCTTTCTACTACAAATCCATTGGTTTTTATTTTAGGAGATACACCTCGTAAGGTTTCATTAACAGCGAATGGAGGAAGTTACAGTATTCTGTTTCCGAATAGTTCTAATGGCATAAGTCAAAAGGTTATTTATCAGGAAAATAGCACCGTTTTTTCTGTCACAAATTTGGAAGCTGTAAACGGCTCTGGTTTATTTACAAATTTCAATCTATTAAGTGCAGAAAAGGCTTTACTGATGATTTATAATCCTGCGTTGCAAGCAGCATCGGTTGATTATGCATCCTATAGAATGTCAGCTGCTGGTGGAAATTACAATGTAATCCTAGCCAACGTCAATGAATTGTACCAGCAATATGGTGGTGGAATTGAAAAACACATTAATGGAATAAGAAGATTTTCTCATCACATATTTGATTTAGCAACAGTGGACAAACCAGTTGGTTTATTTTTAATGGGTAAAGGAATTCGCGAAGCAAATGTTGGCGGAATTACTTCAACTGGACCTGGATCAAGAACTAATCCAACAAATTTTGCGGCTTCTTTGATCCCTTCCTTTGGTCAACCTTCAAGTGATGCGTGTATTACATCGAATTTACCTGGAACAACACGTTGGGTACCTTTAATTCCAACAGGGAGAATTGCTGCAAAAACGAATCAAGATTTAAGTGATTATTTGGATAAAATCAAACTGTACGATTTAGAACAAGACCCTTTATCTGTCTACAATTCTGCAACTAAAGACTGGCAAAAGCAAATATTGCATTTTGTCGGTGGTACAGACGCAAATCAGCAAGCCACTTTTCAAAGTTATATGACTTCCATGGAAAGTATTATTGAAAATGAATATTTTGGTGGAAATGTTTCTACTACAGCGAAATCAGATGACAATCCTTTAAATCCATCTGAATTAAACGATTTAATGACGCGCATACAAGAAGGTGTTTCTATGATTACATTCTTTGGTCATGCTGCTGCAACATCTTCAGGATTCGAAATAAATATTGATGATCCATCAAATTGGAACAATCAAGGAAAATATCCTTTGATAATTACAAATTCATGTTATAACGGAAACATTTTTCAAAATGGCACCTCTAAATCAGAAGAATTTGTAAACATTCCAGATTATGGTGCAATAGCATACATCGGTACAGTTAGCTTAGGATTTGCAAGTACTTTGTTTCAATATTCAAGTGAATTATATGGTAATTTCAGTGGTGCAAACTATGGTAAAACATTAGGAAGTCAAATTAAGGCAACCATTGGGAATATTGAACTTATTGGAGCGAATAATCTAATTATAGAAAGCACATGTACACAAATGGCCTTAAATGGCGATCCGATGTTGAAACTAAATCCGCATCAAAAACCAGAAATTGAATTAACAGAACAAGGAATTAGTTTTCTTCCTCAAGACCTTGACCTTACCGTTGATAGTATTGAAATGAGAATTGCTTTAAAGAATTTAGGTCAATCAATCATTACAAATTTCTCTGTTGATGTTACAAGAAATTTCCCTTCTACATCAATCGATTCTGTTTATACTTTCTTTATTTCTGAGCTTCATTATACAGACACGCTTGTTTTCAAAATGCCTTTACAAGCCAATATAGGAATAGGAATAAATACGTTTACAGTAAAAGCTGATTTACCTACATTTATTGATGAGCAGTATGACGAAATAAACAATAACCAAATTGTAAAAACACTATTCATCAATGTAGATGGAATTGTTCCTGTCATTCCTTATGAATTTGCTGTTGTTCCGATTGATAGCGTTACTGTAAAGGCATCAACAATAAACCCAATTGCTGATTTTAACACCTACCGTTTTGAATTGGATACGATTGATTTTGAAGGAGCTCCAAGTCCATTTCACCGATTTGCGTTAGTTTCGGGATATGGAGGCGTAAAGGAAGTAAATCCATCTCAGTGGTTTTTAAGTAGTAACGGAATGCCTTCAACGTTGATTTGTGCAGATAGTGCCGTTTATTTTTGGAGAGTATCTGTCGTTGATCCAATTCCTGTTTGGAGAGAAAGTTCTTTTCAATATATTACAGGAAGACAAGGTTGGGGACAAGACCATTTTTATCAGTTTAAGAAGAATGGATTTGCTGGAATAGATTACAATCGTAACGCTAGAACAAAAGATTTTTTACCTTTTGTAAGGGAATTAGCTTGTGAAGTTAAATATTCAACTTCCATTCCTGATATTTATTACAATCTATATTCTATCGATGGACAAAATGAAGATTACGGAATTATTGGGTATACTCCTTCATTTCATGTGGCAGTCATAGATAAATACACTTTAGAATCTTGGGGGACTAGATTTGGGACATCAAATCCAACACATGTTTTTGGTAATTACAATGACAATATTTTACGAGTCATGAAATATTTCACTTTTTATCAAAATAATGCTTCTTCGATAAGTTCGTTTCAAAATATGGTTGAAAATGAAGTCAATGATGGTGATTATATTTTAATTTACACCCCAATGACCGCTCTTTATGATCAATGGGATGTTTTGGCTCCTTCAATTTACACTACTTTTCAAAATCTAGGCTCAGATAGTATAGTTCCTGGTCGTCCAAATCTTCCTTTTGCTTTCTTCTGTAGAAAAGGTGATCCCAATTCCGTTGTGGAATTATTTTCTCAAATGCCTGGTGAAAATGTTCATCTAGAAGCACTTTTAGAAGGTTATGATTTTATCGGACAAGAAAATTCAACTCTTATTGGCCCAGCCGCTGAATGGGGAGCTGCCTATTGGAAACAAGATCCTTTGGAAATAATTAATTCAGATTCAACTATGTTATATATTCGAGCATTTGATATTTCTGGAGCCTTTCAATTTGAGACGACACAAATTTTTTCTCTTAATGACTCTATTTTAAATCTAAATTCAATAGTTGATGCATCCTTGTATCCATTTATTCAATTAGGTGCATTTTATGAAGATTCCGTCAATACTACACCAGCTCAAATTGATCGTTGGCATGTGCTTTATACCCCCCTTCCTGAAGCAGCAATTGACGGAAATACAGCGTATACTTGGCTGCCTGCTACCGACACGTTGAATGAAGGACAAACAGTTCAATTTGCCGTTGATGTTAAAAACATTTATACGATTCCGATGGATTCATTGTTAATCAGTTATTGGGTTCAAGACAATAATCAAGTGAAACATCCAATTGCTTATGCACGGCAAGATTCGTTGTTGGTGAATGAAGTATTCAGAGATACAATTACATTTTCGACTCAAGGTCTTGCAGGAATCAATTCTTTATGGATGGAAGTAAATCCTTATGTGAATGGAAGTGTGTATGTGACAGACCAGCCAGAACAACAACATTTTAACAACTTACTTCAAATTCCATTCTTTGTGAATGGAGATGTTATAAATCCTATTCTCGATGTAACATTTGACGGTAGACATATTTTAAATGGTGATATCATTTCTCCAGAAAGTCAAATATTGATTTCTTTAAAAGATGAAAATCCTTATCTCATCATGGATGATATTTCAGATACCACATTGTTTGGGATTTATGTAACTGATCCTGACGGAATTCAAACGAGAATTCCATTTATGGACGCATCTGGAAATACAGTGATGCAATGGATTCCGGCTGAAAGTCAGTCAAAAAGATTTAAAATTTTGTATCCAGCTCTGTTCACTAAGAATGGCAAATACACACTATTTGTTCAAGGTTCTGATGAAAGTGGCAACTTATCAGGAGATTTAGAATACCGTATTACATTTGAAGTAATTCATGAATCGATGATTTCTTACATGATGAATTACCCAAATCCATTTAGTACAAGCACTCGGTTTGTTTTCACCTTAACAGGAAGTGAAGTGCCTGATGAGATGATTATTCAAATCATGACTGTATCTGGAAAAGTAGTTCGTGAGATAACAGAAGATCAAATTGGTACAATTCAGATTGGTCGAAATATTTCTGAATATGCGTGGGACGGGACAGACGAATACGGCGATCCTTTGGCAAATGGCGTATATTTATATACGGTAAAAGCTCAAATCAATGGAGAAGATATCAAACACATGGAAACTGGCGCTGATACTCATTTCAAGAAGGAATTTGGGAAAATGTATATTATTCGATAATAAAAAATAATGCTGTTTAATTCATTAGACTTTTTATTCTTTTTCCTTGTTGTTTTTGTTCTTTATTGGTCATTTGCAAATAAATATAAATGGATTATTCTCCTTATTAGCAGCTATTTCTTTTATGGCTATTGGAATCCAATATTCTTATCTTTAATTTTTTTCTCAACTTTTGTAGATTACTTTTTTAGTCTCTATCTTACTTCTTCTTCAATTCAAAAAAAGAGAAAGTGGGGGTTAGGATTAAGTCTTTTCTTAAATTTTGGGTTATTATTTTCATTTAAATATTATGATTTTTTTGTAGAATGTTTCAATTGGTTTTTCAATTCACTATTAGCAATTGATATCACTTTGCCGGAATACACCATACTCTTACCTGTTGGAATTAGTTTTTACACTTTTCAAGCAGTTTCCTATGCAATTGATGTCTATAGAATGGATATCAAACCTGAAAGACATTTTGGGAAATTCGCACTTTTCATTTCCTTTTTTCCGCAATTGGTTGCTGGGCCAATAGAGCGCGCAACAGATTTATTGCCACAAATAAATAAACTTCAAAAACAATTATCGTCAGATAGTTTTACACAAGGAATTAAGCACATAATATGGGGATTATTTCTAAAAGTAGTAGTTGCAGATAATCTAGCGACGCTGATTGATGTGAAGTTTAATGCGGTTCATAATCAATCAGGAGGAGGATTGTTTTTTGCCCTTTTCTTATTTGCTTTTCAATTATACTCAGATTTTAATGGATATTCAAAAATGGCTTTAGGACTAGCAATACTCCTTGGATATAAATTAAAAAACAATTTTAATTATCCGTTTATCTCATCTTCCTTTAAAGATTTTTGGCGAAGATGGCATATTTCTTTATCCGAATGGATTAGAGACTATTTATTTTTTCCATTAGGAGGCACTTTTGTAAAACCGATAAAAATTATTAGGAATATTTTTATTTCATTTTTTTTAATCGGATTATGGCATGGTGCATCTATAAATTATATATTATGGGGAATATTCAGCGGTCTCTTATTAATAATTGAATACCTATTAAATAAGTATATCATTAAAGAAATGGGATGGTGGAAAAAAATTACTTTCTTAAAAAGAATTTCAGTATTCTCTTTATTTTGTCTATCAATTGTCCCTGTAAGATCATTAAATATTAATGATACAATATCTATTTATGAAAAACTTTTTACATCTAATATTTCTGATATTTATTTTTGGTTTGCTGATAATAGATATTCACCAGGTATCATAGGATTATATATATTGATATTTATTGAATTGTGGTTTGGTCTTAACTTAAATTCTAAATATAATCTCAAAAACAGCTATACTAATATTGCCTTTTACACAATTCTTTTCTTTATGATTATTCTTTTAGGCAATGATTCTGGTGCTCAATTTATTTATTTTCAATTCTAATGAAAAAAATATTAAAATATTCAATAATAATTGGAATATTAGTAATCTCGATAGATAAACTATTAGGTCTATTTTTATCGAATTTATATGAAAAAAATTATTGTTTAAATGCAGGAGGACATCTAAATTCTTACCTTAAACATTCCCTTAAAGACACTATAGTTATTGGCTCATCAAGGGTTTCTACAATGATTAACCCTGACATTTTAGGTTCAGATATAATTAATGTGTCAGCTCAATCAAAACACCTTTATTATCATATTGGGGTAGTTGATTTAATGAATCAATACAATAAAATGCCTCGTAAATTAGTGATTTTCAATATTGAAGTTGAAGACATTTTCCTAATTAATAACAAACGTTTAGTTGAAGATGTCTTTTATTTAAAATACTATTATAATTCGAATAATTACATCAAATCAGTCATCGATCAAAAAAGTGCTTTTGAAAAATATAAATTTCTATTCTCAACTTATCGTTTCAATGGTGAAAATTTTACAATTTTCACCAATCCTTTTCAAAATATTTGTTTTCCTTTAGAAAAAGGGTTTGTTCCATTGACAATTTCTCAAAATGACAATATTAAACTTAAAGCTGGCATAGCCGAAATGAAGCAAATAAAATTAAAAGAAATAAATCCTGAATTTTTCATTAAAATGAAATATCTATTTAAACTTTGTAAAATAAATAATGTCAAAATTATTGTTCTTTATGGACCAAATTATTTTATGCCAAAATCATTCACAAAAGCTTCATATCTTATTGCACGATTTTGCAAAAAAAACAAAGTTGACTATTTAGATTTTAGCAAAAAATATTTTGCAGAATTTCATAAGATTGATTTATGGTCAGACCACATTCATTTAAATAATATTGGCGCAGAAAAATATTCTTTATTACTCAAAAAAGAATTGAGTGACTTACCTAAAAAAACCTACAACTAAAAATCGCAGTATCGTCAACCAAAGACAAATCTCCGCGCCATTCGTCTAATTTTGAGAATATAAGATTGTTCATGTCTTCCATTTTCAACGGGTAGTAACTGTGAACCAATTTAACGAGTTTTTCACTTCCGAAAAATTCTTCTTTTTCATTTTCTAGTTCCACTACTCCATCTGTATATAGTACAATTGTTGTATTTGGTTTAAGTATTTTCTTACCAACATGTATAAACGGTAATTCATCTAACATCCCCAAACCAATGCATCCTTCGGAAAGCATTTCGACCTTTTTACCATTGGTGATAAAGGGATGATTGTGCCCTGCATTTACATACTTTAATTCACGTGAAGTAGCATTGTAATGTGCGATAAAAAAAGTGATAAATTTCTCACCTTTAGCACTTCTCATCACTTTTTTATTCAATTCCTCTAATAAGAATTCCATTTCAAAACGCTGATAATTGAACAACGTTCTAATTGTTGCTTGAAAATTTGCCATCAACATTGCAGCTCCAATTCCTTTTCCAGAAACATCAGCAATGCAAATCATGTATTCGTCATCTCCTAAAGGAATAAAATCATAATAATCACCACCGACTTCATGTCTAGGTGTATATTTTGCTGAAATGTCCATCTTTCGATTAGAAGGTAAATCTGATGGAAACAACAATTTTTGCATTTCAGAAGCGACTTCAAGCTCCTTTTTGATGCGTTCTTGGATAATACTCAAACGAGCCATGCGCTGATTCTCGATTGCAACAACAATAATATTTGTCAAGGTTTGGACAAAACTCATGTTCTCTAAACTATCTGATGGAGAAGTTTGATCTTTAATAATGTCGGAAAAAAGTAAATAAGCTAATGGTTTATCTTTGTGAAATACTGGAACAATCACATCAAATTCTGTCAATATTTTTGAATGAGAAGATTCAATTACGGTGATTTCTTTAAAGCGAAAAAGATCGCGTTGAACATCTATTTCCTTTACTTTTCCTTTTATTCCAATTTTCAGAAGGCAATTCCATTCATCTTGCCTATTAAAAAGAACGAATCGTTTAAATCCTAATTGTTCTTTTAAAATAAACTCATAAATGCGAATCAATTGATCCATTCCCAAGTTTGCATTTATGGCAGTCGTAATTTCTAGCAAAGAATTTAATTTGAAATCTTTGAGTTCAATCTGATTTTCTAAATCCTTTACTAGCTTGTTAATCATTTTACCAAATTAATTTGAAATTCGCAGTAAGAAATATGCTGATGGAATGCCGATATAGTTTGAAAAAAGTTCAAGTGAATTGGACTTCATTGAAAACATAAGCGGATTATAATTTATCCAAAATTTTTGGCAATTGACGAACAGCAGCCATTTCTCTGAATTTTTCTTTTGCTTCACCACATGGACTTCCAAAATACGTTTTCCCACCTTCTAAATCTTTACCGACTCCAGATTGAGCATAAACAGTTGCTCCTTCGCCAATCGTTATGTCGCTTGCACAACCAACTTGCCCCCAAAGAGTAACTCTATCTTCAATTCTAACACAACCTGCAACACCAACATTAGCTGCCATTAAACAATGTTTTCCAACAACTGTATCATGACCGATTTGAACTTGGTTATCAATCTTCGTTCCCTCTCCAATGGTTGTAATTCCAGAAACTCCAGCATCAATCGTGCAAAGCGCACCAATTTCAACATTTTTGTGTAAGTGAACTCCACCGCACGAATGCATTCGATCAAATCCCTCAGGTTTCTTTTTGTAATAAAAAGCATAATGACCGATGACAGAATTTGGACCAACAATTACATTTTCGTCAAGCGTACAATCGTCTAAAATACACGCTCCAGGATGGATTGTTACATTTTTTCCAATTTTTACACGGTGTCCAATAAAAACATTCGGGTAAATAATCGCACTTGGATCTATTTCACAATCATCACCAATTGCCGTTGTTTGAGGCTTGAATGGAGCGAAATATTTCGTTAATTTATTATAATCATCAAATGGAGCTTTTGAAATAATTAAACCTTTACCTTCAGGACAAGCAACTTCCTTGTCAATAAGGATTGTTGTCGCAGCACTCTTTAAAGCTTTATCATAATATTTTGGATGATCGACAAAAACCAAATCACCGCTCGTTACAACGTGGATTTCATTAATCCCAGTTACCTGATGATTTGGGTCTCCAACAAATTCACAGTCTATAATTGCGGCAATTTCTTTTAAGGAATAAGGCTTGTCTAATTTCATTATTTGATTTTTTATAAAATTACACTCAAAAGTCCTTGCTTTTAGATGAAAACCACAGACTTTTCCTCTCAAATTTGTTAATAGGTCCTTTTCAATTAATCAGTTTATTTTATTCAAAATGTTGATTAACTAATAATCTAAAATGGTTTAAAAATTTAATCCTTCGAAAAGCAAGTTAAATGATCATTCGACTCTACCAAAATCACCTCTCGATTATTAGAAATTTTACCGGAATAAATTTTTGTGAATTCCTCAAAAACAAGTATTTTGAGGGGCTAGCCCCTCAATTAAAACCGATTTAGTGCTGTATATTTGTCCTGTAGTCGTTTGAGAGAATTTAGTGATTTTTAAATTAACTAATCTCTCAAGTAGATAATAATTGTTAAGGTTTAGGTTAGGTTTAGTAAAAGGGTGATCAAATGATCACCCTTTTCTTATTTGAACCATTTTCAACTAATAGTGTAACAGTTTTCAAACTTCAAAATATGAAAACTTCAAAATTACTAACTACAACTTTCATCCTTTTTTATTTAACTAGTTTTGGTCAAACTAAAATGATTTCTCATAAGAGTCACAGCGGATCGAAAAATACTTTTTCACTATCATTAAAAAAAAGTTTATTTAATATCGGAGTGTCAAATTTTGGAATGGCTCCAGAAAGATTCGTTCGCAATTCTAATTTGGACACTGTTAAATTGTTGTCACCACATGTTGCAGTAATGATAACAAGCGAAAGTTGTTTACGAGACGATTACAGTGGCAGACCTAGTCACAAAGAATTATGGAGCGCAGGTGCTGATACCGTTTATAATCATGATGTTTTCAATTCAAAAAATTCCATAGCACAAATAAAATCAAAACTTAAAAACAACTATTTTTTCAATAACTCTGTAGATAGTATTATTTTCATAGGTTTTGATGGAAGGTATGCGATCGTGGAACCGAAAAATCAATCACCAATTAAAGTAGACAGCACTAAATCATCTGACAGATACAATCATTCAGAAGTTTATAAAAGACCTTCCCTATTTATGTTCGCAATCTTTGCCATTCTTTCAAAGTTTTTCAAAACACCTTTCTGATTCCTTCAACTCGATGAAACAATTTTTGAAAATTTTTCTTCCTGTTTTTATAGGATTTACATTAATATTTATCCCTGTGACCTGGCAAATATTTCCCTTTCATGGTGAAATCACCTCGTTCGTCTTTGGGTCAATCTTAAAACAAATTGCCATTTCAATAAACACTGAAATGATTCTATTTGATTTTTCATCAGATTCTAAAGGTTTGTATTTTTTAGTTTCGCTCTTAATAATTCTTTCAATAGTAATCACTCCGTTTCTTTTGAGATTTGTCAAAATGATTCATCTTGAAAAATTCAAATCAGTCATCACAATTATTGCTACATATTACCTAGCTGCAATTCTTTTAAAATATGGATTTGACAAAGTTTTTAAAGCGCAATTTTATCTACCAGAACCCAATATTCTTTATACACCGTTAGGTAAATTAGATAAAGACATTCTCTTTTGGTCAACCATGGGAACATCTCATGCCTATAATCTATTTATGGGGTTTG